>NZ_JALDVV010000001.1:300000-459054 GCF_023110375.1 Streptococcus mitis
TTGATGGCTATCTGCTTTACGAGGACAGAATTGTTCTGTTCGACTATAAGACAGACCGCTATGATGAACCAAGTCAACTCATAGACCGTTATCGTGGTCAGTTAGCCCTATACGGAGAGGCTTTATCTCGAGCCTATTCGATTGAAAATATTGACAAATACTTGATTTTACTCGGTAAAGACGAGGTTCAAGTTGTAAAAGTATAATCTAGAAAGGAGACCTCATGACACTTCCAGTTAGAAAATCCCTGCATGATGCGGTTTTACAGGCTTCAAAAGCTGATACTTGGGAACAAGCTACCAAGGAATGGAATGAAGTTTCCTTGATTTTTAACGGTATCGGCCGTAGCAATTGTGTCTGTGGAAATGCCATCAAATACGCCTACGAACTCTTTAACGGAGTGACTGGTCAACGACTATTTCCTATAGGTAGCGACTGCGTTCGTCATTTTCATCGATTGTCTCTTGACCAGCAACTGGAAGAGGAAGAAAAACTGCTAAGAAAGGTTGAAAATCTAACCAGAAAAGCTCAGAAAAAGGAAAAAATCAAGGTCAATAAAAGTGACTTTGACGAGCGACTTCTAAAATGGCTCTGGGAAAAAGGTGTTTTCAAACCCAATCGTGGCAATCAATTTGCGCCTGAGAGAGACTACCAGCTTTTCCTAGAAGTCTTTCAGGGAGGAAGTTGGACCAAGGCAGAGCCTAAGAAGAAGGCTCGGATGGAAGAAGTCCTTGAAAAGTGTATCAAACCCTTTTTACTTGGCAAACCGGATGACCAACTCTACCTTGTCAAGCTAGGCAAGGAGAAAATTGACTACGAGCAAGAACTCCGAATCCAAGCAGAGAAAGAGCGCAAAAAGAGAGATAAAATCGCCAAGCAATATGCAGACAATCTGGTCCTAGCCATGGGCCCAGCAGAGCGCGCTTATCAAGATTACTTTGGCTTTACAGAAACCCTAACTCAAGAAGAACGTAAGTGGGAGAAAATACTTTTTGGTAAAAATAGAACAGAACGGGCTATCAAGGCCAAACAATACCAAAAAGAGCTGGAAAAAGACCAACGAATTGCTAGTCAGGATCCAATTGAAAGAAAGCAGAAGCAGACCTGGCTCCTCAATTCCTATTTTCGTGAGCTTCCTGAAGAAAAAGCTCGATTTTCTAGGCTCTTATTAGAATATCGAAAAAGTGGAGAAGTTCCCTTTTCAACCGAATATCTGTCAGATCATCTTATTGACTTTTTCTATAAAATGAAAGCCTTTGAGTTTGAAATCGCACCAGAACAAGTTCGAGATTTTATAAAAGAAAGCCTCCAGGCAGAACATCTCTCATCAGCACAGGAATGCTGGATAGAAGGGATTCTAACAAATTGCATAGTCCCATTTTTATCTCGAATACTCATCTAAAACTAAATATATAAGTCTTAGAATTTTATATAAAGTTAATATATAAATTAAGTGGGGTTGAAATCAGTCTTCCTTTAAAAAGTAGCTATTACAAACAAAAGCTTATGCAAAAAAGACTAATTTATGATAGAATAGAGGATAAGAAAGAAAACGTTTTTACAATTTTTTCAATCCGAAGGAGATATATTATGGCTACTATTCAATGGTTTCCTGGTCACATGTCTAAAGCTCGTCGACAGGTTCAGGAAAATTTAAAATTTGTAGATTTTGTGACGATTTTGGTGGATGCACGTTTACCTTTATCTAGTCAAAATCCTATGTTGACCAAGATTGTTGGTAATAAACCAAAACTCTTGATTTTAAACAAGGTGGATTTGGCTGACCCAGCAATGACCAAGGAATGGCGTCAGTATTTTGAATCAAAAGGAATCCAGACTTTGGCAATCAACTCCAAAGAGCAAGTGACTGTAAAAGTTGTAACAGATGCGGCAAAAAAACTCATGGCGGATAAGATTACACGTCAGAAAGAACGTGGTATCAAGATTGAAACCTTGCGTACCATGATTATAGGGATTCCAAATGCTGGTAAATCTACTCTCATGAATCGTTTAGCTGGTAAGAAAATTGCCGTTGTCGGTAACAAACCAGGTGTGACCAAAGGGCAACAATGGCTCAAAACCAATAAAGACCTGGAAATCTTGGATACACCGGGGATTCTCTGGCCTAAGTTTGAGGATGAAACTGTAGCGCTTAAGTTAGCCTTGACTGGAGCTATTAAAGACCAGTTGCTTCCTATGGATGAGGTAACTATTTTTGGTCTCAATTATTTCAAAGAACATTATCCAGAAAAGTTGGCTGAACGCTTCAAACAAATGAAAATTGAAGAAGAAGCGCCTGTTATTATTATGGATATGACCCGCGCCCTCGGTTTCCGTGATGACTATGACCGTTTCTACAGTCTCTTCGTGAAGGAAGTCCGCGACGGCAAACTCGGTAACTATACCTTAGATACCTTGGAAGACCTCGATGGCGACGATTAAAGAAATCAAAGAACTCCTTGCTACGGTCAAGGAGTTAGAAAGCCCTATTTTTTTAGAGCTTGAAAAGGATAATCGCTCTGGAGTTCAAAAGGAAATCAGCAAGCGTACAAAAGCTATTCAGGCAGAATTGGATGAGGATCTTCGTTTGGAATCCATGCTTTCCTACGAAAAAGAACTTTACAAGCAAGGATTTACTTTGATAGCAGGTGTTGATGAGGTTGGTCGAGGTCCTCTGGCTGGGCCAGTAGTTGCTGCAGCCGTTATCTTACCTAAAAATTGTAAGATTAGAGGTCTCAACGACAGCAAGAAAATTCCTAAAAAGAAACATCTGGAGATTTTCCAAGCCATTCAGGACCAAGCCTTGTCAATCGGCATTGGTATCATGGATAATCAGGTCATCGACCAAGTCAATATCTATGAAGCAACCAAACTGGCCATGAAGGAAGCAATCTCCCAGCTTCGTCCGCAACCTGAGCACCTTTTGATAGATGCCATGAAACTGGATTTACCAATTTCACAAACATCTATCATCAAAGGAGATGCCAATTCCCTCTCGATCGCAGCAGCATCTATAGTAGCTAAGGTGACACGTGATGAATTGATGAAGGAATACGACCAGCAATTTCCTGGCTATGATTTCGCTGCTAATGCAGGATATGGAACAGCTAAACACCTGGAAGGACTCGAAAAACTAGGAGTTACCCCAATTCACCGAACCAGCTTTGAACCCGTTAAATCACTGGTTGCAGGTAAAAAAGAAAGTTAAGTTAGAAGGAATGATTATGGAGGAACAGTCAGAAACACTCAGCTCCAAGAAAGAATTTGCCTTTGCCTCAAGCACCATATTATCCCAAGTTGGACGAGGAATCATTGTTGGTCTCGTTGTTGGAATTATAGTTGGATCCTTTCGTTTCTTAATCGAAAAAGGCTTCCACCTGATACAAGGACTTTATCAAGATCAAGCGCATCTAGTGCGCAATCTTTTTATCATTGCTCTATTTTATTTAATAGTTTGTTGGCTCAGTGCGAAATTAACTCGATCAGAAAAAGATATCAAAGGCTCAGGAATTCCTCAAGTCGAAGCCGAACTGAAAGGCCTCATGACCCTCAACTGGTGGGGCGTTCTTTGGAAAAAATATATCCTAGGAATTCTTGCTATTGCAAGTGGCCTTATGCTGGGGCGTGAAGGACCCAGTATTCAACTTGGAGCGGTTGGTGGTAAAGGAATTGCAAAATGGCTCAAATCCAGTCCAGTAGAGGAACGCTCCCTGATTGCTAGTGGTGCAGCTGCAGGATTAGCCGCAGCCTTTAATGCACCAATTGCAGGACTTCTCTTTGTGGTAGAAGAAGTTTATCACCATTTTTCACGCTTTTTCTGGGTATCTACTCTCGCAGCTAGTCTCGTAGCAAACTTTGTTTCTCTGCTCATATTTGGCCTAACACCCGTACTGGATATGCCAGACAACATTCCACTCATGACTCTAGACCAGTATTGGATTTATCTCCTTATGGGAGTTTTTCTTGGACTATCTGGTTTTCTCTATGAGAAAGCTGTGCTCAATGTTGGTCGAGTTTATGATTGGCTTGGTCAAAAAATCCATTTGGATAGAGCATATTATCCAATCTTTGCCTTTATTCTCATCATACCAGTCGGCATCTTCTTGCCACAAATCCTTGGTGGTGGAAATCAACTGGTTCTTTCCCTGACTGAGCAAGATTTTAGTTTTCAAGTTCTTTTAGCTTACTTTTTGATTCGTTTTGTTTGGAGCATGATTAGTTATGGAAGTGGCCTTCCAGGAGGTATTTTCCTACCCATTTTGGCGCTTGGCTCCTTACTTGGAGCCCTAGTTGGTGTCATTTGTGTCAATCTTGGACTTGTCAGTCAAGAGCAATTCCCTATATTTGTCATTCTGGGAATGAGTGGCTATTTTGGAGCAATATCCAAGGCTCCCTTAACCGCCATGATACTCGTAACTGAAATGGTAGGAGATATTCGCAATCTCATGCCACTTGGATTAGTGACCTTGATTGCCTACATCATAATGGATCTACTCAAGGGTGCACCAGTCTATGAGGCTATGTTGGAAAAAATGCTGCCTGAAGAAGCATCAGATGAAGGAGAAGTTACCCTTATTGAAATTCCTGTATCAGACAAAATTGCTGGGAAACAAGTACACGAACTCAATTTACCACACAATGTCCTTATCACAACCCAAGTTCATAATGGAAAAAGCCAAACCGTTAACGGTTCAACCAGAATGTATCTGGGGGATATGATTCACCTGGTGATTCCAAAAAGTGAAATTGGGAAAGTCAAAGATTTGTTGTTATAGGAGTTTTTACATAATTTATGTTATGTAAAAATAAATTTTTTAATTAAATATATTAGAAAACCGATTCTCAGCAATGAGATCGGTTATTTTTTTCTGTAAAGCGATTTCACATACAAGTAATTGAACTTTGTTGAAAATAAGACTATAATTAAGTTAGAAATGATAATGCATAAAGCTAGAAAGGAGTTTACTGTATCAAATCTTTACAGTAAGATTAAAATCATGAAAAAGAAAACAATAGCAATTATACAATGTATTTTGTATCTCATAGCTCCTTATATAGCTCTTCAGTTATGTAGTATTAACAGAAGTTTAGTGGGTGAGTTCTTTATTATTTTCTTTATTCTGTTGACTATTTCATTTTTCACTTTAATAATGTACATTTTAGACAATTTTGAACGAAAAAAATTTTTTTTAGTTATAAAATCTATTTTTTTTGTTGTTCTCACTTTTGAAAAACTGCCATAACATCTTTCCGAAAAACTATAATTTTCTTGAAAAATAAATAAGTCTATGCTATACTACTAGTAGACTTATTTATGGAGAAAATACATGAAACGTGAGATTTTACTGGAACGAATAGACAAACTAAAACAAATCATGCCCTGGTATGTTCTGGAATACTATCAATCTAAGCTAGCTGTACCTTACAGTTTTACAACCTTGTACGAATATCTCAAGGAATACGATCGATTTTTCAGCTGGGTTTTAGAGTCTGACATTTCAAATGCTGATAAAATGTCTGATATTCCTTTATCTGTCTTGGAAAATATGTCTAAGAAAGACATGGAATCTTTTATCCTTTATTTACGTGAACGTCCTTTGCTGAATGCTAATACAACCAAACAAGGAGTTTCACAGACAACTATCAATCGAACCTTGTCAGCTCTTTCCAGTCTTTATAAGTATCTAACCGAGGAGGTTGAAAACGATCAGGGGGAACCTTATTTTTATCGTAATGTAATGAAAAAAGTTTCAACCAAAAAAAAGAAAGAAACGCTTGCTGCCAGAGCTGAAAACATCAAGCAAAAACTCTTTTTAGGTGATGAAACAGAAGGTTTCCTAACTTATATTGACCAAGAGTATCCACAACAACTTTCAAATCGCGCTCTCTCATCATTCAACAAAAATAAAGAACGTGATTTGGCCATTATTGCCCTTCTATTGGCGTCTGGTGTCCGCTTATCTGAAGCTGTTAATCTGGATCTAAGAGATCTCAATCTCAAAATGATGGTTATTGATGTCACTCGAAAAGGGGGTAAACGTGACTCGGTCAATGTCGCTGCCTTTGCTAAGCCTTATTTAGAGAATTATTTGGCCATTCGAAATCAACGCTATAAGACGGAAAAAACAGATACAGCCCTTTTTTTGACTCTCTACAGAGGAGTTCCTAATCGTATCGATGCTTCCAGCGTTGAGAAAATGGTTGCTAAGTACTCTGAGGACTTCAAAGTCCGTGTAACACCCCATAAACTACGACATACCCTAGCAACCAGGCTCTATGATGCCACTAAATCGCAAGTTTTGGTCAGTCACCAGCTAGGACATGCCAGCACACAAGTCACTGACCTCTATACCCATATCGTCAACGATGAACAAAAAAATGCTCTAGATAGTTTATGATTTTACGTATTTTAAATTATGTAAATACATATCAAAAAAAGAAGCTGGTCCTACAACCAACTTCTTTTTGATTTATCCAACTACCGCTTCAGCGATTTCTTCACGGCTAATACCAGCAAAGTAGCGTGTGATATCAATGGTTTCTAGCGCTTTGAGGACATCTTCGCGTTCATATTTTACCCCACGAAGGACATCTTCTACTGCAGCAACGTCTTCAATACCAAAGAAGTCACCATAAATCTTGATGTCTTGGATTTTTGATTCAGTAACGTTAGCAAAGACTTCAACCTTACCACTGGTGAATTTTGTCCCACGACGGACGTTAAATTCAGGTGATTTACCATAGTTCCAGTCCCAAGTACCAAACTTAGTATCCTTGATGTGATTGATTTCAGCTAATTCTTCCTCAGAAAAAACGTATTCTGTCATCTCTGGATACTCTTTTTTCATGTATTCCAAGAGTAAGTCACGGAATTCTTCGACTGTGATTTTTTCTGGTAGTTCATTGACAATATTGGTTACACGAGCACGGACGGATTTCACACCTTTTGATTCAAATTTATCTTTTGAAACCTTGAGGGCGTTATCAAGGACTGACAAATCAACGTCAAAGAGCAAGCAACCGTGGTGCATGATACGACCGTTGATATAGGCTTGGGCATTGCCACAGAATTTCTTGCCGTCAATTTCTAAGTCATTACGACCTGTGAACTCAGCTTTAACCCCAAGTTGAGCCAAAGTATTGATAACTGGAGTTGAGAAGCTCTTAAAGTCAAAAGCCTTGTTTTCATCTTCTTTTGAGATAATCGTGTAGTTGAGATTGTTTAAATCGTGGTAAACAGCTCCACCACCACTGATACGGCGGACCACCTCAATACCATTTTCTCGAACATAATCACGGTTGATTTCTTCGATGGTATTCTGGTGACGACCAACAATGATAGATGGTTTGTTAATCCAAAGTAGGAAGATTTGATCCTCATCCAAAAGGTGTTTAAAGGCGTATTCTTCCAAGGCAATATTAAAGGCAGTGTCGTTTGAATGATTGATAATATATTTCATGATATCCCTTTATACGATAGAGACTGGAAAGATATTTTCCAGTCTATTCTATCTTCGTTTTATTTTTTCTTAGGTGAATGGATAGCCATTCCTAGAACATCCGCAAATGCTTCGTACATCACTTCAGAGTAAGTTGGGTGTCCGTGGATAGTCTTCAACATTTCTTCAACAGTGATTTCCATTTCGATGATGCTTGATGCCTCGTTGATCAATTCTGCAGCTGCAGGACCGATGATGTGTACACCAAGGATTTCCCCGTATTTCTTATCTGCGATGACTTTAACGAAACCTTGAGCTGCATCTGAGGCAATAGCACGACCGTTGGCAGCAAAGTTGAATTTACCGATGGCAACATCGTATTTCTCACGAGCTTGTTCTTCAGTCAAACCTACTGCTGCTACTTCAGGAAGAGTGTAGATAGCTGCAGGAGTCAGATTCAATTTGGCAACAGCATGATTTCCTTTAAGAGCATTTTCAGCAGCAACTTCACCCATGCGGAAGGCTGCGTGCGCCAACATCTTAGTACCGTTGATATCACCTGGTGCATAGATACCTGGAACAGAAGTTTCCATGTATTCGTTGACCTTGATGCGTCCACGGTCCAATTCAAACTCAACCTCTCCAATACCTTCAAGGTCTGGCACACGACCGATTGAAAGGAGAGCTTTGCTTGCGATGATATCATCTTTTCCTTCAACCTTGATACGAAGTTGACCATTTTCTTCGATGATTTCTTGCAGTTTAGTACCAGTCAAGATGGTCATTCCTTTACGCTCAAGGATCAAGCGAAGGTTCTTAGACACTTCTGCATCCATAGCTGGCACGATACGGTCCATCATTTCGATAACAGTTACTTTTGAGCCAAATGTCATGAAGGCCTGACCGAGTTCGGTACCGACAACTCCACCACCAATGATGACAAGGCTTTCTGGCACTTCGTTCATTTCAAGAATGTCGTCACTTGTCATCACGAGTGGAGATTCCATACCAGGAACGTTGATTTTGCTGACTTTTGAACCACCAGCAAGAATGATTTTCTTGGTTTCAAGCAATTCAGAGCCATTTACCAAGACGTTCTTGTCTTTAGTAATGGTACCAATTCCTTTATGAACAGTAACTCCGTAGCTACGAAGAAGACCAGCAACTCCACCAACCAAGGTATTAACAACCTTAGACTTGGTTTCAAGGAGTTTATCCATATCTACAGTGAAGTTTGGATTTTCGATTACGATACCACGGTTTGCGGCATGACCGATATTCTCGATGATTTCAGCATTATGAAGGTAGGTCTTGGTTGGGATACATCCACGGTTCAAGCAGGTTCCACCGAGTTCAGATTTCTCAACAAGGGCAACCTTACCACCGAGTTGGGCAGCTTTGATGGCTGCCACATAACCAGCAGGACCTCCACCAATCACAACGATATCAAAAGCATCATCGCTCTTACCATCATCGTTTGAGGCACTTGCTGCAGGTGCTGGGCTAGCTTCTGGCGCTGCGGCTCCAGCTGTTGGGATATTTTCCCCTTCTTCGCCAAGGTAACCGATAACTTCCGTTACAGGGACTGTTTCACCGTCCCCTTTAAGGATAGCAATCAAGTACCCATCTTCTTCTGCTTCCAATTCCATGCTGACTTTATCAGTCATGATTTCCAAAAGGATTTCTCCTTCTTTTACAAATTCTCCGACTTTTTTATTCCATTGGACGATTTGTCCTTCTGTCATATCCACGCCGGCTTTTGGCATAATTACTTCTAAGGCCATGTCTTCCTTCCTTTATCTATATTTTTAAAATGAATACTCTTGTTCTTAAATCAACATTGAGATTGGATTTTCAATCAATTCTTTCAAGTCTTTCATAAACTTAGCACCAGCCATACCATCTACGACACGGTGGTCAATTGTTAAACCAAGACTCATGATTGGGCGAATCACAATTTCACCATTGACGACAGCTGGTTTCTCAATTGTCGAGCTCACACCAAGGATAGCTGAGTTGGGTTGGTTGATGATCGGACCAAAGGACTGAACGCCAAACATTCCCAAATTACTGATTGTGAAGGTTGAATTTTGAAGTTCACTTGGAGCCAATTTGCCATCCAAGGTACGACCGATGACATCCTTGAAGGCTACAACCAGTTCTGAAAGACTCATCTTCTCAGCATTGTAAACAACAGGTGTCATCAATCCATTATCCATCCCAACTGCCATGGCAAGATTGACATAGTTGTGAGTGATAATGGTCTTGCCATCTTCTGTCAATGAAGCGTTGATATAAGGATGCTTCATCAAGGTTTTCACAACAGCAAGTGAAAGAAGGTCTGTTACAGTAGTCTTCTTCCCAGTTGCTTCCATGATTGGCTCAAGAACCTTCTTACGAAGAGCCAACATTTCAGTCATATCAACTTCATAGTTGAGGGTGAAGGTTGGCGCAGTTAAGTAAGATTCAACCATACGTTGGGCAATAACCTTACGCATTGGTGTCATTGGAATACGCTCGATTTCACCGTATGGTGTTACGTTATCAGGAACTTCTTCCACTTTTTCAATCTGAGCAGGAGACTTGATGGTGTCGTTTTCAATATTTTCAGGAAGCAAGGCCAAAACATCCTTCTTCATGATTTTACCACGATGACCAGTTCCTTGGATTTCCTGCCAAGCAATGTTATGTTCGAGGGCAATTCGTTTTGCAAGTGGCGAAATGCGAACCACGTTTGTGTCTTTATAAGTTTCCACGTCTTCTTTGTGGACACGACCGTTTGCACCTGAGCCAGAAATGTCGTAGAGGTTGATCCCTAAATCATCCGCTAACTTTCTAGCTGCAGGAGTCGCTCTTAGCTTGTCATCAGCCATGACCTCTCCAATTCTATACTAAATATTAAGGACGCAGAGGGAAATGAAAAAATAGGAGATTGACGATGTGTTCGATGAACACAAGGAAATCTATCTTTTTTTCGCAGACCTCCGTCCGAATTCAACTCTACAAGCAACTTGGATACAACATGTATCTCAAGTTGCTACGGTTGCCGCTATTAGGCGGTTAACCTAGTAGACTTACTAAGTCGTTCGTCGAATATTATCGATTCGACTCACTCATGTCGCAAATTTGCAAATAACTTGGGTACAATACATATCTCGAGTTACTAAAGTTAAAAACAACCGTTATTTTACATAACTTATCTTATGTAATTCTATTCTTTGTTATATGTTTTACGGATGGCATCTTTGATGCTTTCAACTGTTGGAATCATTGCATTTTCTAGGTTTTGCGCGTAAGGCATTGGCACATCTTCTCCTGCACAACGACGGATTGGTGCATCTAGATAGTCAAATGCTTCTGATTCTGAAATAATAGCTGAAATTTCACCGATATAGCCACTTGTTTTATGGGCATCGTTAACCAGAACAACCTTACCAGTCTTCTTAACTGAGTTAATGATGATATCCTTATCAAGCGGAACAAGGGTGCGTGGGTCAACAATCTCAACAGAAATTCCTTCTTGTGCTAATTCTTCAGCAGCTTGAACCACACGGCGAAGCATTTTCCCATAAGTAACAACTGTTACATCCGTTCCTTCGCGTTTGATTTCGCCGACTCCAAGTGGAATCGTGTAGTCTGGATCAACTGGTACTTCCCCTTTTTGGTTAAATTCTGACTTGTACTCAAGAATGATAACAGGGTTGTTATCACGGATAGAAGACTTGAGCAGTCCTTTCATGTCAGCAGGTGTACCTGGAGCCACAACCTTAAGTCCAGGAATATGAGTAAACCAAGACTCTAGTGATTGCGAGTGCTGGGCTGCAGAACCAACTCCATTACCAGCAGCGCATCGAACAGTCATTGGAACCTGACCTTTACCACCAAACATGTAACGTGTTTTAGCAGCTTGGTTGACGATATTGTCCATGGCAATAACAGAAAAGTCCATGAAGGTCATATCGACGATTGGACGAAGTCCTGTCATGGCTGCTCCTGCTGCTGCTCCCGAGATGGCAGCTTCAGAAATCGGACAGTCACGGACACGTTCTGGACCAAATTCTTCAAGCATTCCGACAGAAGTTCCGAAGTCTCCTCCGAAGACACCTACATCTTCTCCCATCAAGAATACATTTTCATCGCGACGCATTTCCTCAGACATAGCAAGGATAATGGTGTCACGGAAGGACATTGTTTTTGTTTCCATTTTATCTCTTTCTCCTTAGTCTGCGTAAATATCTTCAAATGCTGATTCAAGCGGTGGGAATGAACTTTCCTCTGCAAATTTAACAGAAGTTTCTACTGCTTCCTTTACTTGCGCTTGGATTTCTTCCAATTCTTCGGCACTTGCAATGTTATTTTCAATAAGGTACTTGCGGAGGTTTTCGATTGGGTCTTTTTGTTTCCACAATTCCACTTCTTCACGCGTACGATATTTACCAGGGTCAGATGATGAGTGACCAAGCCAGCGATAAGTGACACTTTCGATCAAGACAGGGCCATTACCACCACGAACATGATCTACAGCTTTCTTAAATCCTTCATAGACATCGATAACATTGTTTCCATCTTCGATGAACATTCCAGGAATTCCATAAGCGGCGCTACGTTGATGAATATGTTCTACATTGGTCATTTTCTTGATATCCGCAGAGATTCCATAACCGTTGTTAATGCAATAGAAAATGACTGGCAGTTTCCAGATAGAAGCCATGTTCACTGCTTCGTGGAAGACACCTTCGTTGGTCGCACCATCTCCAAAGAAGCAGACAACGATTTTTCCAGTATGTTGCATTTGCTGACTAAGAGCTGCACCGACAGCGATGCCCATACCACCACCTACGATACCATTGGCACCAAGGTTCCCAGCATCAAGATCGGCAATATGCATAGAACCACCTTTACCTTTACAGGTTCCAGTGTATTTACCGAGGATTTCAGCCATCATTCCATTGAGGTCAATTCCTTTGGCAATAGCTTGCCCGTGACCACGGTGGTTTGATGTGATCAAATCGTCTGGGTTGAGAGCTAACATAGCACCCACATTAGCTGCCTCTTCTCCAACAGAAAAGTGCGTCATTCCTGGCACTTTCCCTTTCTTTACTAATTGCGCAATTTTTAAGTCCATACGACGGATTTCTTCCATCTTACGGAACATCTCTAGCAAAAGATTTTTATCTAAAGTTGACATCTTCTTGCCTTTCTAACTTTCTTCTTACCTTACTATTTTACCGTTTTTGACAAATACTGTCAAAGTTTTTCTAAAAAAATTTCACAAGATAAAAAAGAAAACCCCATGGAAACAAGGGATTTTCTTATCAATAATATTTTTTCACAAACTTTTTATCGTTTGGATTTTGCTAAAGATTCAAATCTCTTCATAATCACAGTTAAACGCCAACGGTAGAGCGCCCCACTCACAATTAGACTAATAATCAAACCGATCCAGTATGAATAAGCTCCAAAATCTGTTAGGGAATCAAATAGCATAGCCACTGGGAGTGTCACCCCCCAATAGCCGACCAAACCAAGGTAAAAAGGAATCACTGTATCCTTATAACCCCGCAAAATTCCCTGTAGCGGTGCCGCAAAGGTATCTGCTAACTGGAAGAAAAGACTATAAGTCAAAAAGCGAGCTGTCAAATCGATAAATTCTGAGTCGTTCCCATAAAGATTAGCCACATTTCCCCTAAAAATGTAAAGAAAGGATAAGGTGAATCCTGCAAAAATGAGGGCTGTCCATCTTCCTAGACAAATATAGGTTTTAGCATCATCAAATCGCTTGGCTCCTACTTCATAGGAAACGACAATAGCCATAGCTGATGAGATACTCATAGGAAAGGCGTACATGAGAGATGAAAAATTCATGGCTGACTGGTGACTAGCGATAATCAAGGACGAGAACTTAGCCATAATCAAGCCAACCACGGAAAAGATAGCCACTTCCGCAAAGACAGTTCCCCCAATAGGCAGACCTAAGCGAACTCCTTCCTTAATTTTATCCATATTAAGTGGAATTCGTTTCTCAAGGTGTAAGGCTTTGAGCTTCTCCTGTTTAAATAAAACCAGAACAGAAATTCCAAGCAAGACCCAGTAGGCCAAGGATGTTCCTAAACCAGCACCAGCCCCTCCCAGTTCTGGAACACCAAAGGCTCCGTAAATCAAGAGATAGTTAAATCCGCTATTGAGAGGAAGTAACAAAAGCATGAGGTACATGGACAGTTTGGTCAAGCCCAGCGAATCCAGCAAGGAACGAATGACACTAAAAAGCAACAAGGGGATAATTCCGATAGATAAAAACCAGAGATAGCGAACCGCTACTGCCGCCACCGGTGCTTCTAGTCCAATATGATTCAAGATTGGTGGTGCCAAGAAAAGCACCATCCCCAGCAAGACCACAGATAGACCCAAGGCCAGATAGATGAACTGGTAAAAATCAGACGCAACCTCTTCCTTTTTGCCTCGACCAAGATGGTGACCAATGATGGGCACCAAGGCCGATACAATCCCTGTTAGGAAGGTAAAGAAAGGATTCCAGATACTGGTTGCCATAGATACACCAGCCAAGTCCATAGTATTGTATTGACCTGTCATAGTCGTATCAACAAAGGATGCAGAATAATTGGCAAATTGATAAATCAGGATAGGGAAAAATATCTTTAAAAATAAGATAAACTTATCTTTAAAATGATGGGTTTGGTACATATAAGCTCTCTATTCTTTTTGTTTACAGAGCAGACTCCCACCTAGTTTTGATAGACGATTTGTCCCTTACAGATGGTGTATTTAACCTGCCCTTTTAAGGTTTCACCGATGAATGGTGAATTAGCTGCTTTTGAAGCAAAATGGGAGTCCACAAGACGGTCAGCCTTAACATCAAAAATAGTGATGTCCGCTGGGCCATTCTCAGCCAAGTAACCTGCTTCAAAGTTGTAAAGCTTGGACGGGTTGTATGTCATTTTTTCGAGTAATTCCATCAAGCTTAACTCACCAGCTTCGACCAAATAAGTCAATCCAAGAGATAGAGATGTTTCTAAGCCAGTCATACCAGATGGCGCTTTGGTAATATCTTCGACATTTTTCTCATCTGCATGATGAGGCGCGTGGTCAGTCGCGATAACTGTGATGACACCTGACTTGAGACCTTCAATCACGGCACGACGGTCTGATTCCAAACGAAGCGGTGGATTCATCTTAGCATTGCTACCTTGTGTCAAAAGAAGTGCTTCTGTCTTAGAGAAATGCTGTGGCGCTACTTCTGCTGTGACTTGCGCGCCTAGCCCTTGAGCAAACTCAACTACTTTGACACTTTCTTCCTTAGACAAATGCTGAATATGGACATGAGCCTTAGTTGCATAGGCAATCATGACATCACGCGCCATCATAGCGTACTCAGCCACCCCAGTCGCACCGCAGATATGGAAATGTTCTTTAGCGATATTTTCGTTAAACCCAAGAATCCCATTCAAACCTGGATCTTCCTCATGAAGACTAATAAAGGTATTAAGCTTTTTAGCTTCCTCCATGGCTTCCTTGACAACTTTACTGCTCTCAAGCGGAATACCGTCATCAGAAAAACCAACGGCACCTGCTTCCAAAAGCGCCTTAAAGTCAGTCAAGTCTTGGCCATTAAAGTTTTTAGTAATGGTCGCAACCGTCTTAACATTAATCTTTTCCTTAGCAGCTGAATCCAGAACTTCTTTTAAAGTCTCTATATCCGAGATAGTTGGACTGGTATTAGCCATCATAACGACAGTAGTAAAACCACCTGCAGCGGCTGCAAGGGCACCTGTGTGAATATCCTCCTTGTGGGTTTGACCAGGTTCACGGAAATGAACATGAATATCGACCAAGCCAGGAGCAACTACTAGACCACTAGCATCAATTATTTCTGCTCCTTCTTCCTTGATCTCAGGCGCAATTTTGATAATTTTCCCATCTTGAACTAAGACATCACACACTTGGTCTAAACCAGACTTGGGATCCATTACACGACCATTTTTGATTAGTAGCATCTGCTTTCTCCTTTATTCATAGAAATCAACTTGGGTATCCAACAATTTATCCCCATCATAAACAAACTTAGCTGAAAAGAAGGGTTTATCCTCTAAAAGCCACTCAACAAAGGTGTGGTCACCTTCCCAAGTCGGCTTGCTCAAAACCTCATCATAGGGAACCCATTCTAGCGTCCCCTCGTTGCAATCAATCAAGTCGCCCTCAAACTCCGTCACTTTAAAAACATAGGTGTACCAGTCTAAATCTGGCGTAAATTCAGGAAAAGTGATAACACCTTTTAGAACTGGCTTAGCTTTGAGCCCTGTTTCTTCGAGGATTTCACGCGCAGCGCATTCCTGAGGCGTCTCTCCTCGCTCTAGCTTACCACCCACACCAATCCATTTCCCTTCATGGACATCATTGGGTTTCTTATTACGATGGAGCATGAGCAGTTCTTTCCCGTTATCAATGTAGCAAATCGTCGCTAACTGAGGCATATTTTCTCCTTATCTAAGCCAATCGATTGGCTCTTGTCCTGTCTCTTTTAAGAATGCATTGGCCTTGGAAAAAGGCTTGGAACCCCAAAATCCTCTATAAACTGACAAAGGACTGGGATGGGCTGATTCGATAATCAAGTGATGAGGATTGGTAACCAAGGTCTTCTTCTTGCGTGCATAGGCTCCCCAGAGTACAAAAACGACTGGTCTATCTAGATGATTGACCACCTGAATCACAGCATCCGTAAAAGGCTCCCATATCTGACCAGCATGACCATTGGCCCGTCCAGCAGGAACCGTCAAACAAGCATTAAGAAGCAAGACTCCTTGCTCAGCCCATGCTGTCAAATCATGGGATTTCTTAACCCCGATGTCATCTGACAATTCTTTCAAGATATTTTGCAAGGATGGCGGAGCTGGGATAGAGTCAGGCACAGAAAAACTCAAGCCCTGCGCTTGACCTGGCCCGTGATAGGGATCCTGTCCCAGAATCACCACCTTAACGTTTTCTAGGGGTGTGGTCAAGAGAGCCTGAAAAACCTTTTCCTTGGGTGGATAAACAGTCCCCTGACCATAAACCTGCTCCATAAACTGATTGATTTTCCCAAAATAACCCTCAGGTAATTGTGCCTTAATCAAAGCATGCCAAGACGAGTGTTCCATCTTTCCCTCCTTTATCTTATCCATCTAAAAGCACGTCTTAATTCATCCGTACCATTTTTAAAAAAGCATAAACCATGTGCAAGTATAATCTTATCCGGTTTCCAGTTTAACATACGGGAAAAGGAAACCTTTGCTTCCCTTTGTCTTCCTAAAAAAGTCATCCGATAATCAATAGGAGTTTGACCATCAGGGGCTGTTACACGAGCTAAACGATAGAATTTTCTGCGGATTGGACTAGCTATCTTTTCAGGTTCAAAATTCTCTATAAGGTCTGTTACAATGAGTGTTTTAGTTGATTTATGATAAAACACGACCTCTTCGATGACAGAACTTCCCTTAAAAATAAGCTGATCAATCTCATCAGACCATAGGTCAGGAGCCTTATCTGTTAAGGCAGCATCAAATTCCACCTTGACATTCTGACTTTTCGCTCTTTCTTCAACTCCTGGACTAGACCATGCTTGCGCATGAGGATATCTTTTTCTCCAATCTGCAATATAGGCGTAGTGAATCTTATTTGGTGAAATCAGGTAAGCGACTCTGCCCAAAGCGTCCAGTTCAGTAAAGAGTTTCTCGTTTGGCGCAATAGGAGAATGAAGCCAAAGTTTGCCATCATTTAACTTAATCACCGTCATGCGTGTCTGAAAAGGAAGTTTGAAGATCTTCATATCCATTTGAATCAAATCACCATCCACTATCCAGATATTTTGATCAACTTCCTTTAGTGTATACAATGGTTCATAAAGAGAAAGTTCTGGCCTTAACATCGTTAACTATTCCTTCGTTTTTACTGCCTCTATTATAGCAAAAAGTGGCTTTCTAAACCACTTTTTACAGTTTATCTAAATAATCCAGAAAGTCTTTGTAAGAATGGACTTCGTAGGTTGGCTGGGCTTGTGTGGGATTTTCGAGGTGATGAGGATTGTACCAGATAGTGTCAATCCCCGCATTATTGCCACCTTGGATGTCTGCAGTTAGAGAATCTCCAATCATCAGCGTCTTTTCTTTACTAAATCCAGCAATCTGTTGACCAATTTTTTCATAAAAGAGAGCATCTGGTTTTTGTGTTTGCAATTGCTCAGAGATAAAAACTTGATTGAAATAAGGTGCCAGGCCAGACTGAGCCAAACGCCCTGTCTGAATGGCAGTTATTCCATTTGTCGCAGCATACAAGTCATAATCACGATCGATGAGACTGTCCAAAAGTTCATGAGCGCCTGAAAAAGTTTGCCCCTGCTGGGCTAAGTAAAATTGGTAACGCTGGGCAAGTAAAGCACCGTCCTTCTCAAATCCAAAATGGGCAAATAAACGAGAAAAGCGCGTGTTAACCAACTCTTGTTTACTAATTTTCTTTTGCTCCAAGTCCTTCCATAGAGCCTTGTTCATAGGAACGTAATAGTCTTTATAGGCCTGAATATCTGCAACCCCTTCTTCTTTTAGAAGTTGCGTTAAAGCCACATCCTCAGCAGCATCAAAATCAAGCAAAGTGTGGTCAAGGTCGAAAAGTAGAAATTTGTAGGACAATTTGAGAGTTTTCCTTTCTAAGATAAACAACTTTCACTTCAGCCAGTTGTTTAATGTAAAAACTTAAAAGTGGTATAGTACCACAAAGAATAATAGATCTAATGGATTAACTAACCCATACTATTCTAGTGAATTATAGAAAAATCTTCTATAAATTCGAGTAATAGTTAAAATACCTACAAATATGACTCCCAAAATAGATAATACTATTTTCACAAAATTCATTTCAGAACCTATGACATAGATATGAAAAAGAGGGGCTAGTCCTACACATAGAGACAATAGATAACTAATAAATCTTATCTCACCAATTCCTGCAATAAAATGTTTCATTTTAGATATTCCAATTTTACCTTTCATCTTAATAATTCACTAGCAAATCTATTGGCTTCTCTTTTTTTTGAAAAATCTTGACAACAAATTTACTCCACTTAATGCTACTAAGACTTCAATGGGTAAAAAATAGTAATCCCATATCAAATGAGAAATCAGCAATGTTAGAAATAGTATACAGTCAATATAACTATTCTGAAAATACTCTGTAATTACATAATACAGAAACACCACAACCATCAAAATTAAAATAACCATCATAATACTATCATCCTGTTCTTAATCTATTGTCACTGTTTCCATCCCATTCATCAATAGCATTAAAAAAATCCAATCAAGAAATGATTACCTACTCACTAATACTATTCTAAAATTTAATTTTTTTGGGGATTTAGTAACGCAATTCCAATTAGCAATACACCTAATATAAATAAAAGTATTTCCCAAAATTTATTCTCAGTTTTAATAAAAGGTATAAAATACATACTAACCAATATGAAACTTACCCCTAAAAGAGCAAATATTAGTCTAACTTTATCACTTAGTTTAAACATATTTAATTCCCCATAAAATAAGCAGTGGCTACGTTTACTGTAACATTCCCCCGTCTTTATGTAGAGATAATCCCAAATCAAGACACCTCATCTCTTCTTACTCAATAGCAGCATAATTATTTGGTGATACGAGTTTCATAAGATTTCTCCTCTTTAACGTTGCATGGTTAGGATAGTTCTCTAATCAGTAATCGTCGACTGCGTTTAAAGCACTTTGTTACCTAGATAAGATATCCTTTCACTATTTAATTTTAAGGAGAAGTAAGATTTAACCATATTTATCTTACTTCTTATTTTTAAATAGTTCATACTCTTTTTCTCTGATAAAGGGAAGTGAGAAATTAGAAAAAATTAGTAGAATTGAAAATAGGTATCCATCTTTTTGCATTGCTAAAACATAGCCTAAAAATAAATAGACAATCAAATCTACTGCGAAAAGAGAAAATATCCTCCTTTTCATTGCCTTACTTGTCTTAAAGATTCTGTTTAATAGAAACTTTATCGTAGTATCTACACAAATTTTTATCAAAAAGATAAGAGTCAGTACATGATTATCAACTGTACCATGAAGAATAAATGGAAATATAGTTAATATAAAACTAGAAATCTCTAAATATTTTATCCAAGGAGATTGAGACATCTTACTTTTAAACTGACTGATTTTCCTATACTCACTAGCTAATCTAGTATCAAAATCTTTACCAATTTTATTAAAGATTAAAAACTCCAGGATAAAAATACTGATTAATACGATATAAGTAGAAACCTTTCCTGGGAAATATTTATTGATTAAAATCGGGAAACTCATTAACAGAATTGAGTTTATAGCCAGACAAATGGATACTATTTTATTATTCACAGAATATATAGGTAACGATACTATTGAATATAGAAATGCTAAAAAAATAAGCAAGAAATACTCTGTGCTGCTAATTAGCGGCACCCTTAATGATAAAAATAGATAGACACCCCACACGATGATATGCGCTTTACGAATTGACTCTAGATTACTCATCTACCTACTCCTAATATGCAAAGGGAATCCATTTTTAGTTTACATTCTCTTTCAAACAAGTCATAAGCATTTCCTGATATTTCCTTCTTTTACATTAGGTAAAGTTGAAATATATTTTTTGCAAGTGAAAATATTATTATTATTTGAAAACCACAAATATCTATCCCTCTTCTAGACCTAAACCAAGTCAGATTAAAGATACAAATATAATGATAAGGCTTTCTTTTACTTTAGACTACCATAAAACAAGGAATCTTTCAACAAAATTCATTGGCAAACTACTATTCTAGAAGATTGACAGCTCAAATCTTTCAGAATAGAACAATCCTAACTATCGAATACTCTAACTTCATAAATATCTATGCAATTCTAGATCTAGAATTCCTATAAACTAAATGTTTTCGCACTATTCTAAGTAATTGATAGCCTTAAATTTTAATTTTTGAAGGATTCTAAAGCTAGAATAGTCCCATCACAATCTGTTTTGAATGATTCACAATATAGAAATACTATAGCTTTACTCCTGCTAAAATAAAAAGGAACTGCATAAAGCAATCCCTTTCTGATTTTGAAATTATTTACTTAAAATTTAATAGTTAAGATAATCAATAACTCACCTATAACAGGAATGATAGGAAGATTCCTTATTTATTGATTTCAAGCTCCGACAACTGTGTTTGAATAACTGACAGTTCTGCACCAGCCTGAAGAAGAGCTGCTGCAGTATAGGCACCTTCTACAATTGGAACCCTATTGATCATGATACTTTTATCACTGAAATCAGCCACCATTTCTAAGTTCATTTTAGCAGAACCTAGGTCAAAAAAAGCTAATAAAGTATCTGCTGGATTTTCGGAAACAACCCTATCTACTTGATCAAAACTCGTTCCAATTCCTCCATCTTCGGTTCCTCCTACATAAGTAATCGGAATATCTTTAGCTACTTCACTAATCAGTTCAACGACACCTTGTGCAATGTGTTTAGAATGTGAAACGATAACAAGACCAATACTTCCCATTAAACCACCCCAGTTTCTAAAAGAGCAGTAAAGAGTAATCCTGATGAAAATGATCCAGGATCAATATGTCCAAGAGAACGTTCTCCTACATAAGATGCCCTTCCTTTAGTTGCAAGTAAATCTTTGGTAGCATTCACTAGCTTATCAATAACCTCTTGAGTCAATTGGCCTGCAGACAAAGCAGCAATAACAGGAGTCCAAACATCAACCATTGTCTTTTCTCCAACTTCTGCTTTCCCACGTTTGACAATCATATCCAAACCGCTTTGTAAGATTTCCTCTATTTTCGAATTTGAATCAGCCTTGGCCATGCCCATAAAAGCAGAGCCATACAAGGGACCAGAAGCACCGCCTACCTTGCTCAGTAATTGCATTGAGACAAGTTTAAACACATCACTGCTTGTTTCAAATTGCTTTCCTTCTAAGTTTTCCATAACTGCAGCCATTCCACGCGCCATATTTCCACCGTGGTCTCCATCTCCTATAGGGGTGTCTAGCTCACTAAGGTAATCTTTCTGTTCTTGAATCTTTTCATTAAAAAGCTTCATCCATTCAAGAGCTTGTTCAACATTCATGCGACATATCCTCCTTGAGTTTTACCAAGCTGGGGTAGTAACAGGTGCATTTAGAGCATCCAACCACTCATCATCTGCCAATCGAATCAATGTTAATGATAATCCAGCCATATCGATTGATGTCATATAGTTTCCAATTTTCTTAAATGCCAACTCAACACCTTTTTCATGGAGTAATTTAGCCACATCATTTGCAAATACGTATTGCTCCATAAGAGGAGTGCTTCCTAAACCATTGATGAGAAGGCCATAGCGTTCTCCAGCTTTAAGTTGGAAACCTTCAGATAACTTTTCAACCAATTCTGAGGCCAATTGTGCTGAGGGTTGCATCTTCTCTTTCTTATATCCCGGTTCACCGTGGATACCAACTCCGTATTCAAATTCATCATCTTCTAGAACAAAACCTGGTTTGCCAACTTCTGGAACAGTAGCGCCAGATAGAGCTAAGCCAATTGTTTTAATTTCTAAGACAAGTTTGTCGGCCAAGTCCTTCATTTCAGATAATGTTTTACCAGAACGAGCCGCATCACCCAAAATTTTATGGACTAATATAGTACCTGCGACACCTCGACGACCTTGGGTATAGAGACTATTTTCAACCGCAATATCATCATCGACTACAACACTTGCTACATCAATACCTTCCATTTCAGCAAGTTCTTGTGCAATTTCAAAATTCATGATGTCCCCAGAATAGTTCTTGATGACCATGAAAACTCCAGCACCTTCATCAGCCGCCTTGATGGCTTCTAAAATTTGGTCCGGAGTAGGTGAAGTGAAGACTGCTCCACAAATGGCAGCAGACAACATTCCATCTCCTACAAATCCAGCATGACTTGGTTCATGTCCTGAACCTCCACCTGAAATGAGTCCAACTTTTCCTGTCTTTTCTGCCTTTCTAACGATGACATCAAAACCATCTAAGCGTTCTACCAAGTCATCATGCATGAATGACAATCCCTGCAACATTTCATCAACAACTTGTGTCGGTTCATTTATAATTTTTTTCATGAGAAACTCCTTTCGGCATGTATCTTTGTTTTCGCTTTCATTATATATTTTTTATTGCTAGATGATAAGGGACAGATTCTATTATTTGTCCCCTTTTAAACCCGTTTAAAACATTTTTTTGGTAAAATGAAGGAAGTAAAAGAAAGGTTTCCTATGGCATCATCACTTATTACAAAAAAACGGATTGCCAAGGCATTTAGAGACCTATTAGCTACTAGAGAATTTGATAAAATCTCTATTGTAGATATCATGGAATCAGCTGGCATTCGTAGACAGACCTTTTATAATCACTTTCTTGACAAATATGAACTGCTAGACTGGATATTTGAAAATGACTTAACCGAGTATATCACCAATAACTTGGACTTTATTTCGGGCCAAAAACTATTACAAGAATTATTTCTTTATTTCGAACAAGAGCGTGACTTTTATATTCAACTTTTTGATATTCAAGGACAAAATAACTTCTATGACCAATTTATAAACTACTGTCGCTTGCTTGTATCAAAAATTTTAAGAGAATACGGTCAGATTGATATCGATTCATCTGCTTATACTTGTTTTTTGTTAGACTATCATTCACATGCTCTAGCAGAAATCGTGAAGGCTTACGTCAATAAAAAAAGTCCAGTTCCACAACCAGACTTTCTAATCATGACAATTATTGGAAAGAGACCACAATGACATTTATTTCAAATCATAAACAGAAAATTATTTCAAGTTACATTTCGGCAACTGTCAGCAGTCATCCTGAATTAGAAAAACACCCTACTTTACCACTAGTCTATCAAAAAAATCGCAATCCTCATCAGGTTCCAATATTGTCGGGTGGAGGTTCCGGTCACGAACCTGCGCATATTGGATATGTGGGAGAAGGAATGCTTACTGCTGCTATCTATGGCCAATTATTTACTCCTCCTACAAGAGCTGAAATCTTAGAGTCCATTCGTTTTTTAAACAATGGTCACGGTGTTTTCATCATTGTAAAAAATTTCGAAGCAGACATCAAAGAATTTAGCTGGGCCATTAATACTGCTAGACAAGAAGGAATTAAGGTCGGCTATAGTCTAGCACACGACGATATTTCTATTGAACCTCACAATAGATTTCAAATTAGAGGAAGAGGGCTTGCAGGGACAATCTTACTTCATAAAATCCTAGGATTTGCATCTCAAAATGGTGCCGACATAGAACAACTAACCGATTTAGGTCATCAGCTTGCTCCCGAAATCGCAACAATTGGCTTTGCAACGAAATCTGCTAGTCTCCCCCAAGCCACCCTTCCACTATTTAACTTAGAAGAAGGAAATATTTCTTATGGTATTGGGATACATGGCGAAGAAGGCTATCGTATCGTCCCATTCCAATCATCGGAAATCCTTGCAAATGAAATTATAAGTAAATTAAGATTGCACTATCATTGGAAAAAGGGTGATCAATTTATATTGCTTGTAAATAATCTAGGCACTACTACCAATCTAGAAATGGGCATATTTATCAATGATATCCTTCAACTCTTAGAAATTGAAGGAGTCACTATTACCTTTATAAAATCAGGAACATTTATGACCAGTTTGGATATGGCAGGTATATCCGTAACTCTTTGCCCTGTAAAAAATAAGCAGTGGCTAGAAGCGCTCAATGCTCCAACGACAGCTTTTGCATGGTAATTTGCTTGTATAACTCAAAAGGGCTACATCACTTGATAGCCCTTTGCTTTTATCTTATACTCAATGAAAATCAAAAAGCAAACTAGGAAACTAGCCGCAGGCTGTACTTGAGTACGGCAAGGCGACGTTGACGCAGTTTGAATTTGATTTTCGAAGAGTATTACGTTTAAAAGAACTCATTCTTGCAATTTCAAACAGTCCATCTATACCTTACAATTTTTCTGATGAGCTTTGAGTTTTTTCAGAGCCCAATCATAGTGACTGGAGGTGGTACTCACAAAGTAGGAGCCTAGACTTGTTCCTCCCGTCCACTTATAGACACCTTTTGTGAACAATTCGTCATTGCTGAAGTCTTCCATCAACTCTAAAACCTCTTTATGTGATTGATTGAGGAGTTTGGTCGCTTCTTCTAAGGATGTTCTCTGGTGCTTCTTCCAAAAAGCGACATTCATTTCCCCATAAGTTTTCCAATTATAAGGCTCAGGGAGAAAAGGTCTTTCATGTCCCTTTTGATTAGAATGTACCCAAGTCAAAAGTAACTGATGCCATTCATAGAGATGGATCAGAACATCTCTTAGATTTTTATCTCTTTTCCAGTGAGCTTCTTTTTTCTTTTCATCTTTTGAAAAATCAAAAGGAGTCTGTAGTTCCTCTTCACTTAATTTAGATATAAAGTGATTGAGCTTTTCATAGTTTTCCTTAGAGGCTAGCACTAGCTCCTCTTTTGTTTTCGGTCTAGGCACAGAGTTCTCCCTTCATATTACTAGTTATTATTAGAGATTTTTTATCCTTTAAATCTCTATAACTTATCCTTTAATTTCTCAACAAAGAGATAGGCTGCTGGACAGGTCAAAGTATTCTTAATCGTCAAATGGTTGATTTGATGGATCTTTTTGCGATCTGTATGGGGGAACTCTCGGCAGGCCTTGGGACGAACATCATAGATGGAACAAAGATTATCTCCTCCTAAAAAGGGGCAGGGCATTGATTTGAAAACCTTATCCCCATCTTCATCTACCTGAAGGAATTCAGCTTCAAAAGCAGGTAATTTCATCTTAAAATACTTGGCAATTCGTGTAATATCCGCTTCTTTAAAGTCGGGTCCCAATGTCTTGCAACAGTTGGCACAGGCCGTACAATCAATCTCCGTAAAGACTTCTTGGTGAATCTGCTGGGCTATCTTGTCTAGGTTTTTAGGAGGTTTTTTCTTTAAATTGGCTAAAACTTTACGGTGCTCCTTCTGCTTTTGTAAGGCCAGCTGGTGGTAGTACTCAATATCAATTTCTTTAGACATAGTTTCTCTCTTATTCTAATTACTTTCCCCTATTATACCATGCCTCTGAACCATTGAAAAGTGGACTTTACAAGACTATACTATTCCCGAATGTATCAAAAAACCTTGCAACTAGGTTACAAGGTTAATCACATTAATCGAAGTTAACGTATTCTTTTTGAAGTTCAAGAACTTCTTCCATTGTTGAACACTCTGTAAGGGCACGGTTAGCGTACTCTTCCATCTTAGCAGTGTCCAATTTCTTCATCAAGCTACGTGTACGAAGTACTGATGTTGCTGACATAGAGAACTCATCCAAGCCCATTCCGACAAGAAGTGGAACAGCTTTTTGGTCACCAGCCATCTCACCACACATACCAGCCCATTTACCTTCAGCGTGAGCTGCCTTGATAACGTTGTTGATCAAGCGAAGGATTGATGGGTTATATGGTTGGTAAAGGTATGAAACTTGCTCGTTCATACGGTCTGCTGCCATTGAGTATTGGATCAAGTCGTTTGTTCCAATTGACATGAAGTCTACTTCTTTTGCAAATTGGTCTGCAAGCATCGCTGCTGCAGGGATTTCAATCATGATACCAACTTGGATATCATCCGCAACTGCAACACCTTCAGCAAGAAGGTTTGCCTTTTCTTCTTCATAAACTGCTTTAGCTGCACGGAATTCTTTCAAAAGAGCAACCATTGGGAACATGATACGCAATTGACCATGAACAGAAGCACGAAGAAGAGCACGGATTTGTGTACGGAACATTGCATCTCCAGTTTCAGAAATAGAGATACGAAGGGCACGGAATCCAAGGAATGGGTTCATTTCATGTGGCATATCGAAGTAAGGAAGTTCCTTATCTCCACCAATATCCATTGTACGAACAACCACTGGTTTACCATTCATTCCCTCAAGAACAGCCTTGTATGCTTCATACTGCTCATCTTCAGTTGGGAAGTCTTGAGAATCCATGTACAAGAACTCTGTACGGTAAAGTCCAACCGCTTCTGCACCGTTGTTGTTAACACCTTCAACGTCTTTTGGAGTACCGATGTTAGCAGCCAACTCGAAGTGTTTACCGTCAGCAGTCACTGTTTGAGCATCTTTCAAAAGGGCCCATTCAGCTTTTTGTTTAGCATAAGCTTCACCAGCTGCTTTAAATTCTGCCGCTTGTTCATCTGTTGGGTTGATAATCACTTCACCAGTAATTCCGTTAACGGCAAGGATATCACCGTCTTTCACTACTTCAGTGATGTTATTTGTTCCCAATACAGCTGCAATTTCAAGTGTACGTGCCATGATAGCTGAGTGGCTTGTACGTCCACCGATATTTGTTACAAAAGCTTTTACAAAGTTTTTGTCCAATTGAGCTGTATCAGATGGTGTCAAGTCATGCGCAATCACAATTACTTCTTCATTGATAGAAGCTGGGTTTGGCAATTTCTTACCAAGAAGGTTTGCCAATACACGTTTTGTCACGTCGCGGATATCCGCTGCACGTTCTTGCATATATGGGTTGTCTTCCATGCCTTCAAAGATAGTGATGAACATGTCAGTCACTTCTTTAAGACCTGCTTCTGCATTGACTTTCTTAGCACGGATTGTTTCTTTAATCTGACCAATCAATTCTGGGTCAGCAAGAACCATCAAATGAGCGTCAAAAACTTGAGCCGCTTCTTCACCAAGCGTACCTACAGCTTTCTCACGGATAAGAGAAAGCTCGTTTTGAGAAGCTTCAAGAGCTACATCCAAACGAGCCTCTTCTGCGTTTGTATCTTCGACTGAAACAGTCTCGAATGACAAATCCGGTTGAACGAGTAGATATGCTTTTGCAACTGCAACACCGTCAGATGCTGCGATTCCTTTAAGCATTTCTGTCATTTTCCTTATGCCAATCCTTCTTTTTCCATTGTTTCTGAGATTGCAGCGATAGCGTCATCTGCATCTGCACCTTCAGCTGAGATAGTTACATCAGCACCTTGGCCAACACCAAGACTCATAACACCCATGATTGATTTAAGGTTAACTGATTTACCTTTGTACTCAAGAGTGATATCTGAAGCAAATTTGCTAGCAGTTTGTACCAACAATGTTGCTGGACGCGCGTGAATACCTGTTTCTGCCACTACGTGGAAATCTTTAGAAGCCATAGTTTGACTCTCCTTTTGTTCTTTCTTTTTTGAGTTATATGTGATAACCCTTACAATTTGGTATTATATCATCTTCTAGGATTTTTTTCAAGCATTTTATGGGATTTATTCGATTTCCTTTCAGATAACTTGCTGAAAATCTTCTATTCTAGATAACAAAACACAGGATATAGTTTTTCAAAAAACAACTTATAGGATAATTATCACTATTTTACAAAACAAACACTACATATTGTGTTTTGCTAGGTTATGTAGAAAAATAGACCACTATATTTAGTTTTAAATCATTGACAAAAATTTATTTTCTGATATACTAAGAAAGTAATCTATTTTGAAAGAGGAGTTACGAAAATGGTAACCGTTTATTCTAAAAACAACTGTGTCCAATGTAAGATGACCAAACGTTTCTTGGACAGCAACAATGTCGCTTATCGTGAGATCAATCTCGACGAGCAACCAGAGTACATCGATCAAGTTAAAGAGCTCGGTTTCAGCGCAGCTCCTGTTATCCAAACACCAACTGAAGTCTTTTCAGGTTTCCAACCAGGAAAACTGAAACAATTAGCATAATCTTAGTACATCATCCAGAAGAAACTGCTTCTAGGGCTAACTTAGAAGCCTTTCTTTTGTAATTAGATAAGGGAAATTTTATGGGATTAAAACATCTTGAGGACGTGACTTACTTCCGTCTCAATAACGAAATCAACCGTCCTGTCAATGGACAAATCATGCTTCATAAAGATAAGGAAGCCTTGGATGCTTTCTTTAAAGAAAATGTAGTTCCAAATACTATGGTTTTTGATTCAATCAAGGATAAAATCAACTACCTCATTGAACACAACTACATCGAAACAGCCTTTATCAAGAAATACCGTCCAGAATTTTTGGAAGAATTGTCGCAATTTATCAAAGATCAAAATTTCCAATTCAAGTCTTTCATGGCAGCTTATAAATTTTACAATCAATATGCCTTGAAGACAAACGACGGTGAATATTATCTTGAAAGTATGGAAGACCGCGTCTTCTTTAACGCCCTTTATTTCGCTGATGGGGATGAAGCTATTGCAATCGATATTGCCAATGAAATCATCCACCAACGCTACCAACCTGCTACTCCTTCCTTCTTGAATGCTGGACGTGCTCGTCGTGGTGAATTGGTATCTTGTTTCTTGATTCAAGTAACTGATGACATGAACTCTATTGGACGTTCTATCAACTCTGCCCTTCAACTTTCACGTATCGGTGGTGGTGTGGGAATTACTCTCAGCAACCTTCGTGAAGCTGGTGCTCCTATTAAAGGATATGAAGGAGCAGCTTCTGGCGTCGTTCCAGTTATGAAGCTTTTCGAAGATAGCTTCTCTTACTCAAACCAATTGGGTCAACGCCAAGGTGCTGGTGTTGTTTACCTCAACGTCTTCCACCCAGATATTATCGCCTTCCTTTCCACTAAGAAAGAAAATGCCGATGAAAAAGTTCGTGTAAAGACTCTTTCACTTGGTGTTGTGGTGCCCAATAAATTCTACGAATTAGCACGTAAAAATGAAGAAATGTACCTCTTCAGCCCATATTCTGTCGAAAAAGAGTATGGTGTACCTTTCAACTACATTGATATCACTGAAAAATACGATGAATTGGTCGAAAATCCAAACATTCGTAAGACAAAAATCAAGGCGCGTGATTTGGAAACTGAAATTTCTAAATTGCAACAAGAATCTGGCTACCCTTATGTAGTCAACATTGATACGGCTAACCGTGCAAATCCTGTTGATGGAAAGATTATCATGAGTAACTTGTGTTCTGAGATTCTTCAAGTCCAAGAACCAAGCTTAATCAACGATGCTCAAGAATTCCTTCAAATGGGAACAGACGTTTCATGTAACCTTGGTTCAACCAACGTGGTCAACATGATGGCCTCACCTGACTTTGGTCGTTCTATCCGTGCTATGGTTCGTGCTCTTACTTTCGTTACAGATAGTTCACATATCGTAGCTGTACCAACTATTGACCATGGAAATAGCCAAGCCCACACCTTCGGTCTTGGTGCTATGGGACTTCACAGCTACCTTGCCCAACAATTGATTGAATATGGATCGCCTGAGTCTGTTGAATTTACAAGCATCTACTTCATGCTTATGAACTACTGGACCTTGGTGGAATCAAACAATATCGCGCGTGAACGTGGTATCACCTTCCACAACTTTGAAAAATCAGACTATGCTAACGGAAACTACTTTGACAAGTATATTACAGGCGAGTTTATCCCAAAATCAGACCGTGTTAAAGAACTCTTCAAAGATGTCTTTATCCCAAGTGCTGCTGACTGGGCTGAACTTCGCGACAAGGTTCAAGCAGATGGACTTTACCACCAAAACCGTCTAGCTGTTGCTCCAAATGGTTCGATCAGTTACATCAATGACGTTTCTGCTTCTATCCACCCGATTACGCAACGTATCGAAGAGCGTCAAGAAAAGAAAATCGGTAAAATCTACTATCCTGCTGCTGGATTGTCAACAGAAACCATTCCTTACTACACTTCTGCTTACGACATGGATATGCGTAAGGTGATTGATGTCTATGCTGCCGCAACTGAGCACGTGGACCAAGGACTTTCACTCACACTCTTCATGCGTAGTGACATTCCAAAAGGACTTTACGAATGGAAGAAAGAAAACAAACAAACGACACGTGACTTGTCTATCCTTCGTAACTATGCCTTTAACAAGGGAATCAAGTCTATCTACTACGTCCGTACCTTTACAGATGATGGTGGAGAAGTCGGTGCCAACCAATGTGAAAGCTGTGTGATTTAATCTTTGCTTGAGGGAACTACATTTTCTCAGATAAGTGATTCATTCACCCTGCTAAACTAGAATAAGCATCTATACTATGAAATAACAAAAAGTCGGGCTTCCGACTTTTTGTGCGATACTCCTCTAGAATTATGATAAAATAGAAGTAATTGTGAGTTCGCAATACTAAACACAGAAAGAGATTTCAAAATGGAAACTTACTACAAAGCCATTAACTGGAATGCCATCGAAGATGTCATCGACAAATCAACTTGGGAAAAACTGACGGAGCAATTCTGGCTCGATACACGTATTCCCTTGTCAAATGACTTGGATGACTGGAGAAAGCTATCAAATGTAGAAAAAGACTTGGTAGGAAAAGTCTTTGGTGGTTTAACACTTCTCGACACTATGCAATCTGAAACTGGGGTTCAAGCCCTTCGCGCGGACATCCGTACACCACATGAGGAAGCTGTTTTCAATAACATCCAATTTATGGAATCTGTTCACGCTAAATCTTACTCATCAATCTTTTCTACCTTGAATACCAAAGCTGAGATTGAAGAAATTTTCGAATGGACCAATACCAATCCTTACCTACAAAAGAAGGCTGAGATTGTCAACGAAATCTACCTAAACGGTAGCCCACTTGAAAAGAAAGTTGCCAGCGTCTTCCTTGAAACCTTCCTCTTCTACTCAGGTTTCTTCACTCCCCTCTACTATCTTGGTAACAACAAACTAGCCAATGTTGCGGAAATTATTAAATTGATCATTCGTGATGAATCTGTTCACGGAACCTACATCGGATATAAATTCCAACTTGGTTTCAATGAATTACCTGAAGAAGAGCAAGAAAAACTCAAAGAATGGATGTACGACCTGCTCTATACTCTCTACGAGAACGAAGAAGGTTATACAGAAAGCCTCTATGACGGTGTTGGTTGGACGGAAGAAGTCAAAACCTTCCTTCGCTACAATGCCAACAAGGCACTCATGAACTTGGGACAAGATCCACTCTTCCCAGACTCAGCAGATGATGTCAACCCAATCGTTATGAACGGTATTTCAACAGGAACATCTAACCACGACTTCTTCTCTCAAGTCGGAAATGGTTATCTTCTTGGCGAAGTTGAAGCCATGCAAGACGATGACTACAACTACGGTTTGGACTAAGGTCATCTATTTTATGAGTGATAAAAAACATCATGGTTTGTTTAAAACAACCATGATGTTTTTGTTTTTGTTTTCTTTTGTTTTTTAAATTGATTGATTGAATACTTTATGATAAAATAGTAATAGAAATAGAGGTGATAACGATGCTAAAGCAGGAAAAACTAGATAATATTCTAGAAACGGTAAATACAAAGGGAACTATTACTGTAAAAGAAATCATGAGTCGCCTGGATGTGTCAGATATGACTGCTAGACGCTACTTACAAGAGTTAGCTGACAAGGATTTACTTGTTCGTGTGCATGGAGGAGCTGAAAAAATTCGTACAGGCTCCATTTTAAATAATGAACGTTCCAATATTGAAAAACAAAGCTTACAAATCGCAGAAAAACAAGAAATCAGCCGTTTTGCAGGCCATTTAATTGATGAGGGTGAAACTATTTTTATCGGCCCTGGTACCACCTTAGAATCTTTTGCCCGTGAACTTCCAATCGATAATATTCGTGTTGTAACAAACAGTTTACCAGTTTTTCTCATCCTAAACGAACGAAAACTAACAGATTTGATTTTAATTGGTGGAAACTATCGATCTATCACTGGAGCCTTTGTAGGAACACTAACCTTGCAAAACTTAGCTAACCTACAATTTTCTAAAGCTTTCGTGAGCTGTAATGGTATCAAGGACAATGCGATTGCGACCTTTAGTGAAGAGGAAGGTGAATCCCAACGCATCGCCCTCAATAATTCCAATAAAAAATACTTACTAGCTGATAATAGTAAGTTCAATAAGTTTGATTTTTACACCTTCTACAATATCTCAGATATTGATACCATCGTTTCAGATTCTAAACTGAGCAAAGAAACGTTCGAACAACTTTCAAAACAAACAAAAATTATTCTTTCTAAACCATAAAACTGAGGATTGATAAAATTTAAAATGCGTCATATCAAGAAAATAAGAATCTTGATATGACGCATTTTTTGATGAAGATTTTTACAAAGAGTTTCCTAGATTCTTTATGATTGTTGAAACGGCATAAAATCTGAATCAAAGGAGATATTATCCCGTTCTTCAGGACTGATAAAATTTAAAAAGATATTTTTAAATTCTTCCAGCTCATAGTCTGAATGGCAAATTCATTCTTTACCGGTAGAGACATACCATTTCCCAAGATTTTTCAGCTCCTCATTAGTTAAACAAGGTATTTGAGAACATTTATCAAAATTGATAATATAAACTTTTTCATAAATTGATTGGATAAAATCTTTGAACATCTTTTGCCTCACTAGAATTCTATATCTAATTACTAATTCTACTAGTCTATAATCTGACTTTCTGCTACTTTCTTGTACCAGTGAGCTGATTTCTTAGGATAACGTTCTTGAGTTTCAAAGTCTACATAGAAGAGACCGTAACGTTTCTCATACCCATTTGACCATGAGAAGACATCCATTAATGACCAAATGAAGTAACCCTTTACATTCGCTCCATCTGCAATCGCATCAGACAAAACTTCCAAGTGTTGCTTCACATAATCAATACGGCCATCGTCGTAAACAGTGTTATCGACGAACTCATCTTTATAACCAAGTCCATTTTCAGTGATGTAGATTTTCTTGTAGTTAGGATAATCTTTCTTCACTCGCATGATTTGATCATACAAACCTTGAGGATAGATAATCCAATCCCAGTCTGTACGTGGCACATAATCCGGAGCTACACGACGACCAACACCTTTGATTTGGTATTTAGAGCTTCCTTTCTCACCCTTACCATTATGGATAATTTCAGTTTCTCCATCAAATGCTTCCATCCAGTCACTCATATAGTAATTGATTCCAAGGAAGTCGTTCAAGTCTTTTGCAGCTTCTAATACTTCGAAATCTTCGTCACGCAAGTCAAGCTTTCCACCATTGGCAGCTAAGATAGCCTCTACCCCTGCCAGGGTCTTTTCAGAGTAGTGACCCAGATAAGTTGCATCCAAGATAAATTTGTTGTGAATGATATCTTCTAACTCAGCAGCGCGAACATCTGCTGGATTTTCAGGATCTAGAGGATATTTAGTAGGCAGGGCATGAACAACACCAATTTCACCTTTATAACCTTTTTCTTTATATAGCTTTACAGCACGTGCATGAGATACCATCATATTGTGGTGCGATTGGAATACTTTGGCAAGGTCGTACTGAATACCTGGAGGGAATTTCCCAACTAAGTATTGACCATCACCGATTGGCCCAATTTCATTAAAGGTTGTCCAATAGTTTACTTCTGGGAATTCTTCAAAACAGAGGGCAGCGTAGTCTACAAAGTGTTCGATATTTTCACGGTTTAAGAAGTCTCCATTTGAATGTAGAGCTTCTGGCGTATCAAAGTGATGAAGAGTTACAAAAGGCTCAACGTGACGTTTGTGACACTCTGCAAATAGATTATGATAAAACTCGACCCCTTTAGCATTTACTTGGCCGTAACCAGTCGGGAAAATACGTGACCAAGCAATAGAAATTCGAATACCATTGACACCATACTCTTCTGCTAGCTTGAGGTCAACTGGATATCGATTGTAAAAATCACTGGCTGGCTCTGCAGTGTACCAGTAGTTATCTTCAAGATATTTATCCCACGCTACTGGTCCTTTACCATCAGTATGCGTAGCGCCTTCTGCTTGATAGGCAGCTGTTGCGCCACCGAAAATAAAGTCTTTTGGTAATGTTTTTGTCATTTTTTTCACCTATTTCTTGATTTAAATAAAGTAAAAGTGAGAGGAGAGGAGTCAGTGAGCCATCCTTCTCCATCTCACTTCTTGTACCAAGTCACCGAATTGTGACATGAGGAAGTAAAAACGATATCTTTTTACCGACGAATTAATAAGTCGATTAGGAAATTCGACATAGCAATTTCCGTAACGATAGGAGACTATTTCAGAGTCCCTATCGTTAATCGAATTGTGACATGAGGAGGTAAAAACGATATCTTTTTACCGACGAATTAATAAGGCGATTAGGAAATTCGCCATAGCGATTTCCGTAAGGATAGGAGACTATTTCATAGTCCCTATCGTTAATCGAATTGAGCTTGTACAAATGCTAGAGCACCTTTTCCATCACGAGTTAATTTGATGTATTGAGCGCCTTCTGTTTTCGCAAGTTTAATACCGACTTTATCGGTTTCTGCTTTCATGTCTTCAAAGTTTGAAGCAACTTGAGGAGCAAGGATAACAAGATCAAACTCTGGCAACATTTCACGGTGAGCACCATAACCACCTGCTGCTGCTTTCACAGGAACATTGTACTCTGCTGCTGCCTTATTCAAAGCATTTGCAAGAAGTCCACTTGTCCCTCCACCTGCACAGAGAACGAGGACATTTGTTTCTTCAGTGATGATATTTTGTGCTGCATCGACACCCGCTTTTTCAAGAATAGCATCCGCTTTTGCAGTGTTGAAGTTTGCAGCAACTTTTTCTTTCAATTCATCATTAGATTTACCTGAACGCTCTTCTTCAAGAATTTGTTCATCATAGACTTTAAGGAATGGATAGTAAATGACTACGTCAACCACGATTAAAAGAGCAGCAAGAATGAATGATAGAACTTGGAAGTTCGTACCAAGAACTAGACCTAGTGGAGCTGGAGTTGTCCATGGTAGATTAGCAGTAAATGAGTTCATTCCAAGTGTTTCAATAAAGAATTTGAATATCCAAACGTTTGCGATTGGAGCAAAGATAAATGGAATGAAGAAGATTGGGTTTAATACAAGTGGTGCACCAAACAAGATTGGTTCATTTACACCAAAGAATGTTGGAACTACTGAAGCACGACCGATTGCACGGTTACGTTTAGATTTTGTTAACCACATGAACATGAATGGAACAACCAGTGTCGCACCAGTACCACCCATGGTAACGATAAACATTTGTGTACCAGAAGTAAGAATCTTGTCAGCGTGCATACCTTGTTGGAGAAGGTTCAAGTTGACTTCGGCATTGGCATAGGTAATTGCTGCGATAGCAGGTTCAACAATAGATGGACCATGGATACCAACAAACCAGAAGAAGGCAAATGCACCAAAGATAATCGTAATACCTAGATAACCATCAGCAGCAGAGAATAATGGTGCAAAGAATTTACCGATTGATTCTGCTACGCTTGCACCAACAAAATGACGAGCTAGTAAATCAAGAGCATAAAGTGAAACAACTGAGAGAGTGAATGGAATCACATCTTTAAAGACTTGTGAGATATTTGGTGGAACTTCGTCAGGCATACGAATAGTGACGTTGTTCTTAACACAAACCTTATAGATTGCTACAGTAACAAAGGCAGCAAGGAAGGCTGAAAGCAAACCTTTTGTCCCCAAGAATCCAGTAGCAAGACCATTTTCGATAGGATCAGCTGCCAACATCAACAAACCAACAATAGCTGCTAACAGTGTTGACATATAGTTGATTTGATTGGTTTTCTCCATGCTACGGTTTACTGAGTCGGTCAATGACTTAGCTGTTGTACCAGCTACCAAGAGAGCCAGAATACCCATAGAATAGCTATAAGGTTTCATCAGAAATGCTACAACTTCATCAGACCATTTAAAGCCCCATGAGTTTGGTACAAAGGCGATTAAGATAAAGATACTTGAGAAGAGAATAACAGGCATACCTGCAATGAAACCATCACGAATAGCACGAAGATAGATATTACGAGATAGTTTCTCAAAGAAAGGTTTTCCTTTCTCAATAAATGCAATTAGTTTATTCATTATTTAACTCCTCTCTTATAAAGTTCGATTAAGTGGTGCATCAAATCTTTTAACAAGACAGTTGTCATCAAGTGGTCTTGGCCATGCATCATGGTCACACTATACGCTAAGTCCTCACCAGAAGCTTCCTTAGTCAATAGACTTGTTTGAGCATGGTGAGCCTCTGCGATACAGCTGCCAGCTTCCTCAACTAGGTTATCGGCTTTTGTAAAATCGCCAGCTTCAGCAGCTTTCAAGGCTTCCAATAGTTTTGAACGAGCATCGCCAGCATAGGCTACGATTTCAAAACCTAACAATGTTACTTCTTCTCTATTCATGATAGAATTCTCCTTATATAGTTTTAAATAAATTTTTATGACAATAAACGTTGGATATGTAGAACTAGATAAACTCGTTCACTTTTATACAAATCAAGACCCGTATATTCCGTAATCACATCATAGATCTTGGAACCAATCTCGAACGCTTTTGGATAGGATCGTTTGATGTGGTCTTCCATATCCAGAAGTGATTGGTTATCATCTCTAGATCTGTCTAAATAATCCAAGAAATAATTCAAATGAATCATAAAACGATCATAGAAATGATTATTCTCTTTGGTTCGTTGAATTTCATAACCCTTTAGCACTTCTTCAACATTCCTGAGAATTTCTTTCCTCTTATCAATCGACTCCACAAGTTCCACTTCATTTTCACCTTCGGCATTAATGAAATGATAAGCAATCCGAATAATTTCGTCCTCAGGAAAATGATCTGCTAGCTTCTGGCGGTAAATTTCAAATGCTTCATTTGCGATTTGAAAAGCGACAGGATACTTAGTGGAAATATCTGGCAGATTACTATCCTTGTACCTTCCTTGTGCTAGAGCTTGGTAAGAACAGTAAATATGATCTGTCAAGGTTACGTAGAGATACTCTTGAATCGGATAATGATATTTCTTTGATAGCTTATCAATGATTTCATAAGTCACCGTGATAAAATCAAGCGGAACATCTTTGAGGAGAGCCATAAAGTTTTCTCTGGACTCTTCGGTCTTCATCCGAAAGATTTTCTCAACCTGCTGTTCAGAAATCAAATCTCCCTTCTTCTTTCCAAATGCAATCCCCTTACCAATTACAATCACTTCTTCTCCTTTATCATTCCTGACAAGCGAAACATTATGATTTATTGGATTTAGAATTCGATACATGTCAACCTCCTTTTATATCTTAAAGGTATATGAGTACAAAAAATGACCACAAATGAACTAGAAAATCAGCCGATTTCTAATTCACCTGTGATCATGCCTAATATTACTTAGTAACACTCACCTTGTATTAACTTGTGATTTAATTATAGCACAAGTAAGTTATTTTGTAAACCTTTACATAAAACTTTTTTTAAAATTTTTTTTAGATTCATGTTCCTAACCTAGGAGGACTTGCTTACACGCGTTCTTTCCATGAAGTCGCTGTTGTTTGAAGAACTTTGTTGAGTTCGTCAATATTTTCAAATCCAGTTGTGCGAAGCCATTCACGTGCTGCTTCTTCACCATCTTTGATGTAAGCTTCAACTGATCCAGCCCATGTTGCACGGCCACAAAGAACACCATTGAAGTTTGCACCTGATTCATGGGCAAATACAAGAGTATCTTGGAAAAGTTTAGCTGATACACCAGCACTCAAGTAGATGTATGGCAAGTTAGTTGCTTCATCTTGTGCTTTGAAGAAGGCTGCTGCTTCTTCACGTGTATAAACCACTTCACCTTCAGCGAAGCCTTCAACATATTTAATGTTAACAGGAACTTCTACTTTCAAGACATCAATGTTGAAACGTGGGTCTGAGAAGACTTTCATAGCACCAATAACTTTGTGTGGTTTTACTTTCGCATATTCTACAGAACCAGCGTCAGCAATTTTTTCATCGTAAGCAAGGATTTCAAGGAAGAATGGGATATCTTCAGCCACACACTCAGAACCGATGCGTTCGATATAAGCTTGTTTTTCTTGGTTGAGTTCGTCTGAGCTATCTACGTCATAGTAAAGCAAGAATTTAACTGCATCTGCACCTTCTTCTTTGATACGTTTTGCAGACCAAACATCCAAGCAGTCTGGCAAACGTTTTGTACTTGTTGTATCATAACCTGTTTTTTCATAAGCAAGAAGAAGACCTGCTTTTTCATCAAGAGCTTTAGTTGCTGGAAGTCCATACTCAGGGTCAAGAAGCATAGATGAAGCGTATTTAGTCAATTCATCTGCTACCAAAACTTTAAGTTCTTCCATTTGAGCTACAGTTGGTTCTTCTGTTTGGTATTGAGCCATGAGGCGTTTCAAAGCACCACGTTGGTCAAATGCAAGAGCTGAGATGATACCATTTTCATCAGAAAGTTTTTCTAAGCGTGCACGTTTTTGTTCTGTTAAAGCCATTTTATACCTCTTTTACTATTAATTGATCATATAGAGCTTGATAGTTGGCCATGTTGACATGACCAGTCATTTTTTCTTGAGCATTGAGCATACCAAGGACATTTGCCTTGATGAGTAATTCTGCATCCGATTCTTTATGAAGAAGTCCTGAAGAAATTCCTGCTACAGTAGAATCTCCAGATCCAACAGGATTTACCACCTGAATTCTAGGAATATCTACCTTGTAGAAAGTGTCACCATGTTTGGCAAAGGCACCGTTGGCACCAAGTGAAACGATAATCCATTCAATACCTGCAAACAAAGGTTCTTGAAGAACTTCTTTTAATTCATCCAAATCCTCAGAAACTTCTCTTCCTAGAAGTTGAGACAATTCCTCATTATTTGGTTTGATGACTGTTGGTTTATGTGGTGATTCAAGAACCGCCTGAAGTGCTGCACCAGAGCAGTCCAAGACAACAGGCTTGCCAGCTTGATTAGCAAGTTCTACCAAGCTCGCATAGTAATCAACTGGAAGACCAGCTGGCAGACTACCTGAGATAGCTACTACTTCAACTGACTCCAAGAGTTTCTTGAAATGTTCCAAAAAGTCTTGACCTTCCTGTTCCAATACTTCAGGACCTTTTTCAAGAACTTCTGTTTGGTTGTCTCCGTGAAGAATAGCGATACAGTTACGAGTTTCTCCCTGAATTGAGAAGAAATCTTTCTTTACTTGATCATCGATATGTTCAACCAAAAACTCACCATGTTTACCACCCACTAAACCAGTAGCAAGAACAGAATCCCCAAATTCTGAAAGTACTCGGGTAACATTGAGTCCCTTACCACCAGCCGTTTTGGTTACATCCACCACACGATTGACAGTATCAATCTTCAACTCATCCAAAGGATAGGAAATATCAATGGATGGGTTCATTGTGACTGTTAAAATCATAGGTCACCTCTTAGTCGTGGTATTCTCCGCGATCCCATTTTTCAAGGAATTCAGTGAAGAAGTTTGCGTCTGTTTGTTGAGCATTGTGACTTTCAACGTGTTCAATTTTCGCAATCAATTTTTTGTTTTCTTCAGATGGTTTGTATTCAGCATGGATGAAAGCTTCGATGATATCACACATGAGCAATTCACCAGTAATCTTACCACCAAAACCGATAACGTTAGCGTTCAATTGCTCTTTAGCATAAAGGGCTGTTGTCATATCACGAACCAAGGCAGAACGGACACCTGGAACTTTATTTACAGCATTGTTGATACCAACACCAGTACCACAGATACATACTCCAAGATCAGCTTGACCACTAGTTACAGCTTCCCCTACTTTTTTACCAAAGATTGGGTAGTGAGTACGTGTATGGTCATATGTACCAAAGTCAATAACTTCATATCCTTTTGATTTCAAAAATTCTGAAACCGCCATTTTTTCATCTGTTACGATGTGGTCACATCCAATTGCAATTCTCATTAGTTATTCCCTCCGATTAATTATATAAATCTAATATCATTTATCCCTACTCAAGAAAAATCAAGATTAGCTTAGGAAGCGAGCTGCGAGCATAACTGAGGTTAGCTAAAGTGAGCTGACGACAGATTATCTTGATTTTTGAAGAGTATTAGCACATTTTGTTCAACATGTCGACCCTAATTTGGTGACGTCCACCATCGTATTTACCGTTAACAAATCCTTTAGCGATGTTTTTAGCCAATTCATCACCAACAAGTTGTGCACCCATAGTGATCATACGTGAGTTGTTGTGACCACGAGTCATATAAGCTGAACGTTCGTCAGATACTTCTGCAGCAACCATTCCTTTGATCTTAGTGGCAACCATAAATGGACCAGCTCCATAAGCATCAATCACGATACCAAGGTTTTGTTCTTTTTTGTTTACTTCTGCAGCAACAGCAAGAGTCACATCAACAAAGTCTTGACCTTCATCTGTAACATCCACAACGTGGAAGTTTTCTTTTTCCAAGAAGTCTTTCACAACTTCTTTCAATCTCAAACCTGCAGCATCTGCACCGATAACAATAGACATATTGTATACTCCTTTTATTTTTCTAGGCTAATAAAACCTTTTATAGTTAGCAGTTTATACTCTTCGAAAATCAAATTCAAACCGCGTCAACGTCGCCTTGCCGTACTCAAGTACAGCCTGCGGCTAGTTTCCTAGTTTGCTCTTTAATTTTCATTGAGTATTACCTACAAAAAGCTTTCTAGCAGTTTATTGACAAATTGGATTGAATGAGATGAATGACACCTTATTCAAGTTTAGGAAACCAGCTTCCTAGAAATAATCTTTCTCTACGAAAGAGAATATAACAAATGATTGTTTGTTTGTGACAAACATCATTTGTTGCTTACAAACATAATATACTCCTATTTCTTAAAAAAGTCAACAATTAATGTTTGTTTTTGTGTTTTTTTAATTAAAAAATTTCGATATCAAAACCAATTTGATCTACTTGAGCAGGTTCTAGGAGACGAACATTCTTCTTATCTTCTAGATGATCTCCTTCTTCAAGGGATGTTGACAAGCCAGACCATGGTTCAAAAGCAATGAAAGGTCCTTTATTCAAAGTTGACCATATAATGAGGTTTGGAAACTCTGCAAAACGAACTTTCAATCCCTTATCATGTTTACGAGAACGAAGGGCAATTGTTCTAGATTGCAATTCATCTAAGGTGACTGCATCAGTGCTGAAAAGATCATAGCTGAGGTCTAATTCTTTTTGACCTTCTAGCCATGGACTTCTATCTTGAAAATCAAGCATACCTGTTTCTGGGAAAGGACGTGGAACAGAGCAAGTCTCTTCTTTTTCAAACTCTAGATAATAATCTTCATAGACTTCATCATCAAGCAGAGGACAATTAAATCCTGGATGTCCACCAATAAAGTAAGGCATGACCTTGCTAATTTCTTTATTAAATATTTTGTATTGAGTCCGTACTGTCTTTCCAGTAAGGATATAAGTGATTTCTAAGCGGAAATGATAAGGGTAGTTCTGATAGCTATTCTCATCGTCTTCAATTGCAAAAGTTACACTATTATCTGTCTGTTCAACTAATTCAAATTCTTTCTTACGAACCAAACCATGACGAGGAATCTTTCCTTTGATTTCTTGTCCATTATCATCTATATAAAGTGCTGTATCCTCTCTCAATGAACCACAAATGGGGAAGAGAACAGGAGCTTGTCCACTCCAATAAGTAGCATCTCCTTGCCACAAATACTCAACTCCCTCGGCATCTTTTATAGAAGAAAGAGCCCCACCAAAACTGTTAAATTCAACTCTTAATTGTTCTGATTTTAATTCAATTACCATTATTTTCTCCGATTTCTTGATAGTTTATAAAAAAAACTAGGCTGTCACTCCTAATGGTATGACAACCTAGTTTCAACAATTTACATTTTATAGGAGCGCATTATTTTGCTTTTGCTGCGTACTCTTCGTTACGTTTGATCATTTGTTTTCTGTACCAAGCAAAGATACCGATATAGAATACAAGGAAGACTACAGCACCAAGGATTGCTTTGATATCACCTGTTGTAGTGTTACCAATTGTCCAACCAAGAAGTTTTTCGATTGGTCCTTCAAGAGTTGAGTGAGTAATCAATTGAGTTTGGCTCACACCTTCTGGGAAGGCACCTACACCTTTAGCAAGTTCTGTTGCAAATGGAGCGATAAGTGTACCTGAAAGAAGGAAGAGTGGCAACAAGAGTGTTCCGAAAATAATCATACGGAGCAATTTACCACGTGTTACAACCAAGAGAGCTGGAGTAACACCCATAGCGATGATACCTGCAAGTGGCAAGATACCATTTCCAACTTTTGAAAGAAGCACAGCTTCAATCAACATGATTGGTGCAAGTACGTTGGCACAAGCCCAGATTTCAGCACGACCAGCGATGAATGGCCAGTCAAGACCGATGTTGAATTTACGTCCTTGAAGACGTTTAGTAGCAACGTTTGTAATACCTTGTGATAGTGGTTCTACGGCTGCGATGAACCATGAACCGATAAGTGAGAAGAGTTCCAAAGATACACCGGCAGTCAAACCAAGAGACAACCATCCTTTGATAACAAGACGCCATTTATCTGCATCTGCAACCCCTTCAATTGGATGTGGAGTTCCCATAATACCGATAACGATACCAAGGATAAAACCGATAAAGAATTTAGATCCCCAGAAACCGATTTTTTTGTTCAATTTAGCAGCATCAAAGTCATATTTATCAAGACCTGGGAAGAATTTTTCAAAAATCTTATCCAAAACCATGATAACTGGGTTCATCATGTAGTTCATGTGAGTTGATGTCATTGGTGATGAACTTGGTGCGTTAAGAAGGTCATCAAATGTAGGTTTCATCAAGTCAGAGTTGATAATTTTCAACACACCAACAAGTACGATAGCTGCTGTAGCAATCAAGAGTGAAACCCCTTGACTCACACCGTTGTTGTCTGCATACCATTTAATCAAAAGACCTGTGATAGACAAGTGCCAGATATCGAAGATATCGACATCAAGTGTATCAGTTTTCTTCATAGCAAGCATCACTACGTTGACAATCAACATGATAAGCAAGAAGTAAAGTGTCCAAGCAGATCCCCAAGTGATTGTTGCAAGTGGTGCCCAACCAACGTCAGTGATACTCAATTGGATACCAGTATTCTCAACGAATTTTGCAAGTGATGCTGAGAAAGCACCATTTAGCATACCGATGATAGCTCCGATACCAGTAAGAGCGATGGCAAGTTTGATACCACCTTCAAGCGCTTTGGAGAATTTCACTCCAAAAAGTAGAGCCAATAATGTCAAAATGATTAACATGATGACAGGTCCACCCATATCTAAGATGGGTGTGAAAAAGTCTTTGATTAGGCCAAAGATTGCATCCATAACAGTTCCTCCCTTTTTATGTTATATGAATGTTAACAAATTAAAATTAGCCTAATCCGTGTTCTTTGATAGCTGCTTCAATATTGTCAAATACTGGAGCACTCATAGCTGGGATACGGAATAAGATTGATCCAGCTTCGATAACTGGAATACCTGGGTCAAAACCAAGGTCTGTAGCAGCAATTGGTGTGAAGATGTCATAACCTTTGATAAGATCTTCGTTAACGTCTTTTACCATAACTGCATCACAGTGAACATCAAAACCGCGGTTTGAAAGTTCTTCTTCAAGAGCACTTTTAATTTGGTGGCTTGAGTTAACACCTGCACCGCAGGCAGCAAGAATTTTAATCATATGGATTTCCTCCGATTTAATATTTTTAATAGACAAGATTAAGCAATTGCTTCAGCAATATAAGCATAGAGGGCTTCTGGTTCAGAAATTTTTGATAGGTCTTCAAGATGACTATTTCCAGTAAAGAAGTCCATCAACTGAGCAAGAATGTTCGTTTGACTTGAACTTGAGTTATTAATGATAAAGAAGAGTAAGGATACCTCTACTTCCTTATCTGGCGCAATCATATTGTGAAAAGTCACTGGTTTTTCTAATCGAACGACCACAACTTTTTCAGCTAGATTATGAACAATATCTGTGTGAGGAATAGCCACATTCGGCAAATCCTTACCCAAAAATTCCATATCTAGGCCAGTTGGAAATGACTTTTCACGCGTGATCAAGGCTTCACGATAGGTTGGAGTCACGATTTCTCGTTCTTCCAATAAAGTAGCAACCTGATCAAAGAGATGTTCTTGATTATCCGCTTCTAAGCAAAACACAAGGTTTTTGTCAAAGAAATGATCTAATCCCATAAGGTTTTCCCTTCTTTCCATTAACTTTATGCTATAAGTATAACACTATATGAAATCGTTGTCAATAATTTTTTGTTGTTTTTTGTCCTTTTTTTGATTATTTTGTTTATTTTTTATCTTTACAACCAAAACAAACATTTAAAACAAACACTTTAAACGATTTAATTCTATTATAAATGCAAAAAACAGGCCTATTTAAGCCTGTTTTATCATTTTCTTCTTATATTAACGTCCTATAAACAATAAAAAACTTTTCTGAAGACTTATTCTTCATCCATGCTCAAAACGCTGAGGAAGGCTTCTTGTGGGACTTCTACTGATCCGATAGCTTTCATGCGCTTCTTACCAGCTTTTTGTTTTTCAAGGAGTTTGCGTTTACGAGAAACGTCACCACCATAACATTTAGCAAGTACGTTCTTACGAAGGGCCTTGATATCAGTACGAGCCACAATTTTGTGTCCAATTGCTGCTTGAATTGGCACCTCAAATTGTTGGCGAGGGATAATTTTCTTGAGCTTATCAACGATGAGTTTTCCACGTTCGTAAGCAAAATCCTTGTGAACGATAAAGCTGAGGGCATCCACCTTGTCTCCGTTGAGAAGGATGTCCATTTTGACCAGCTTAGATGGGCGGTACTCTGACAATTCGTAGTCAAAGCTTGCATAACCACGAGTTGAAGACTTAAGCTTATCGAAGAAGTCAAAGACGATTTCAGCCAGTGGAATTTGATAGATAACATTGACACGGTTATCATCGATATAGTCCATAGTCACAAAGTCCCCACGCTTACGCTGAGCTAATTCCATGACTGCCCCGACAAACTCCTGTGGTACCATGATTTGCGCTTTAACATATGGCTCTTCAATGGTCGCAATCTTGGTTGGGTCCGGGAACTCAGATGGGTTAGACACATCCATAGACTCACCATCGGTCAAATTAACCTTATAAATAACGGATGGAGCTGTCATAATGAGGTCGATGTTGAACTCACGTTCCAAACGTTCTTGGATAACATCCATATGGAGAAGGCCAAGAAAACCACAACGGAAACCAAATCCAAGTGCCTGAGATGTTTCTGGTTCAAACTGAAGACTAGCATCATTCAGTTGCAATTTTTCAAGAGCTTCACGTAAGTCATTGTACTTGTTTGACTCGATAGGATAGAGACCCGCAAAGACCATAGGGTTCATCTGCTTGTAACCATGTAATGGCTCAGCCGCAGGATTGGTTGCCAAGGTAACGGTATCACCCACACGAGTGTCCTGAACCGTCTTGATAGAAGCCGCAATATAACCAACATCACCAGTCGCAAGGAAATCACGACCAACTGCTTTGGGTGTAAATATACCGACTTCGGTCACATCAAAAGTCTTGCCATTGCTCATAAGCTGAATCTTATCGCCAGGTTTGACCACCCCATCCATGACACGCACTTGGAGAATAACCCCACGGTAAGCATCATAAACTGAGTCGAAAATTAAGGCCTTAAGTGGTGCTGTCACATCACCTGTTGGGGCTGGTACTTTTTCTACGATTTGCTCAAGGATCTCCTCGATACCGATACCAGCCTTGGCAGAAGCCAAAACTGCTTCACTGGCATCCAAACCAATGACATCCTCAATCTCTGTACGCACGCGCTCTGGATCTGCAGCAGGCAGGTCAATTTTATTAATGACTGGCATGATTTCCAAATCATTGTCCAAGGCTAGATAAACGTTGGCAAGTGTTTGAGCCTCAATACCTTGAGCGGCATCGACCACCAAGATCGCTCCCTCACAGGCAGCTAGCGAACGTGAAACTTCATAGGTAAAGTCTACGTGCCCCGGCGTGTCAATCAAGTGGAAAATATAAGTTTCCCCATCTTTTGCAGTATAATTCAGCTCGATGGCATTGAGTTTAATGGTAATCCCACGTTCTCGCTCTAAATCCATGCTATCCAAAAGCTGGGCCTGCATTTCACGACTTGAAACGGTCTCTGTTTTTTCCAAAATGCGGTCTGCTAGAGTCGATTTCCCGTGGTCAATATGGGCGATAATAGAGAAGTTACGGATCTTCTCCTGTCGTTTTTTCAATTCTTCTAAGTTCATGATTCTCTTCCTTTCAGGGTATCTATTTATTATAAATTGTTTTTAACATTTTGACAAGACCATACCCTGCTAGGAGTACTAATCTTCAGCGACAAAACCGTCATTTTCGATAAAGTGGTGTTCTGTCATTCCTTGGTCTGTAAAGACAATCCCATGAAGGACACCACCATAAACAGCTCCTCCATCCATTCCAATCTTGCCATCTTCTGTAGTCCAAAGCTCAGCAGTACCACGCTCTTGCTTTAACAAACCATAGACCGGTGTATGCCCAAAGACAATGATTTTTCCAGTATGATTTTCTGCTTCGTGGAATGGTTTTCTAAGCCAGACTTTTTTATAATCTGTAGTTTCACGCCAGTCATCCAAGGTCAAATCAATACCAGCATGTACAAAGATATACTTGTCTGTCTCTACTACAAATGGCATTTGACGAATAAATTTGACCAAGTCTGCTGCTTCAGTAGCAACACGCTTGGCATCCTCAACTCCATCAACCGGTGCATCCAAGGGACGACCTAGGATAGAGTTAATGGTTGTATCTCCACCATTGCGACGATAGTGGTCATAGCTTTCTTCTGGGTTATCGAGCCAAGTCAAAAACATATACTCGTGGTTTCCTGACAAACAGATTGCCCCTTGATTATCGACCAAGTCCTTAACCATCTCTAGGACACGGCGACTATCTTCACCACGGTCAATCAAATCCCCTAGAAAGAGTAACTGGGTCTGACCATCCCATGTTTTGAGAAGGTCTTCCAGCATCCCAGCTTTTCCGTGAACATCTCCAATTACATAATAGTCTGTCATCTTATTTCTCCCTGTTTCTCAACAATTCTCTGGCTTGCGTCAGGGCTGCTTCCGTCACATCATCACCTGCCAGCATCTTGGCAACTTCTTCCACTCGCTCTTCAATCGTCAAGAGACGAACAGTCGAAACCGTTGAATGCTCATTGCTAATCTTCTCAATAAAGAATTGATAATCTGCAATCGCAATCACTTGTGGCAAATGGGAAATAGCCAAAACCTGACCATGCTGACCAATCTTGTGAATCTTCTGCGCAATAGCCTGAGCAACACGACCTGAAACTCCCGTATCCACCTCATCAAAGACAATGCTAGTCTTGCCTTCTTTACGTGAAAAGGCAGATTTAATGGCTAGCATGAGACGGGATAATTCCCCACCAGACGCAACCTTGACCAAGGGTTTAAAGTCTTCGCCAGGGTTGGTTGAAATGTAAAACTCAACTGTTTCATTACCTTCACGGCTGAATTTGCCCTTACTAAAACGAACTTGAAACTGTGCCTTCTCCATATAGAGATCCTGAAGTTCTTGTTTAATCTCAGCCTCAAGCTGCTGGGCCAAATCATGACGAGCTGATGCAAGTTGCCCTGCCAAATCGACAAGATTAACTTCCAATTTCTTGAGCTCTGCTTCCATGTCTTCAGAAGAAAGGTTATTACCCGTCAAGAGATTGTACTCATCCGTAATCTTGGCAAAATAAAGCAAAACGTCGTCCACAGTTCCACCATACTTACGGGTAATAGTATGAAGGAAATCCAAACGATTCTCAACCTGCATGAGACGATTGCCGTCAAAATCAAGGTCCTCAATGATTGCTTCCAAACGTTTGCTAATATCTTCTAAGACATAGTAGGTCTCAGACAGAGAGCTTGAAATTTCACGGTATTCAGGGTCATACTCTTCGACACTTTCCATGTCATTCATGGCTGAACGAACATTGGCCAGACTCGAGAACTCTTCATTGTCCAACATACTGTAGGCATTGGTCAGCGTATCCGCAATATTTTTATGGTTTAGGAGTTTCTCTCGTTCTCGGTTGAGAGCCAAGTCTTCCCCTGCTTGCAAATTAGCCGCCTCAATTTCTGCCATTTGAAATTCCAACATTTCGATACGTGCCTTATGTTCTTGTTGGTTTTTCTTGACTTCCAAAACCTGCTTACGCATTTTACGGTAGGCATCAAAACTCGTCTGATAGGTTTCTTTTAGGTCCCAAAAAGCTGCATCGCCAAATTCATCCAACATTTGAATATGAAGTTGAGGACGCATTAACTCCTCTTGGTCATGCTGACCATGAATATCTACCAGATGTTGCCCAATAGCACGCAAAACAGACAGATTAACCATCTGGCCATTGACACGACTAATACTACGACCATTTTGCAAGATTTCTCGACGGATGATAATTTCATCACCCATTTCCAAACCTTGCTCATCAAAAATTTCCTGTAAAAGGCGGCTATTCTCAACTGAGAAAAGCCCCTCAATCTCTGCCTTTGGCGCACCATGACGAATAACATCTGTCGTCGCACGAGCCCCCAACATCATATTCATGGCATCAATGATAATCGACTTCCCTGCACCCGTTTCACCAGTCAAGACAGTCATCCCCTTTTCAAAATTGAGGGAAATAGCCTCAATAATGGCAAAGTTTTTTATCGAAATTTCAAGTAACATATAGACCTACCAATTTTTTACTTGTTCAAAGATTTCCTCAGCTAGATTTTCACTTCTGGCAATGACTAAAATCGAGCTATCGTCAGCTAAACAGCTAAAAATCTTGTCAGCAAAAGTCTCAATTAACTGAGCTTTTACAAAAGCTGTATTTCCTGGGATAACTTGGAGATTAATCATCTTGTCCATTAATTCAGCTGACTCAATATTGTCTTCAGCCAGTTGCAAACTTTTTACGATTGATTTTGGCAATTCATAGACATAGGTGTTGTCTCTCAAAGGGATTTTGACAATACCTAGTTCTTTGATATCTCGTGATACCGTCGCTTGAGTGGCAGTGATGCCTGCTTCTTTCAAATGTTCTACAATTTCTTCTTGTGTACCGATTTGATAATCTGTCACAAATCGTCTAATTTTTTCAAGTCTCTCTTTTTTATTCATTTTTAAATTGACTATGCGCCCTCTCTACTACTTCTTCAATCTCAGCAAGAACCTGATTGCTTGCTGACTCTTCTTTTTTCAAATACACTAAAAACTCAATATTTCCATGACCGCCTTGGATAGGAGAAAAATCCAATCCAAGGACTGAAAAGCCTTCCTCTACTGCCATAGCTGTTACAGATTCAAGGACATTCTGATGAACTTTAGCATCTCGAATAATTCCATTTTTTCCAATCTGCTCACGTCCTGCCTCAAACTGAGGCTTAACCAGAGCCACAACCTGACCTTGATCTGCCAAGACACGGTGCAAGGCCGGCAAAATCAGACTGAGGGAAATGAAACTTACATCAATACTGGCAAAGCTTGGTTCCTGCTCGAAATCAGTCTTTTCTGCATAGCGGAAATTGAACTGCTCCATGCTGACTACTCTTGGGTCTTGACGTAGTTTCCAAGCCAATTGATTGGTACCGACATCGACTGCAAAGACTAACTCAGCACCATTCTGTAACATGACGTCTGTAAAGCCCCCGGTAGAAGCACCGATATCAATTGTGGTCACCCCATCAACTGACAAATCAAAGACCTGCAAGGCCTTCTCCAATTTCAAACCACCACGGCTGACATACTTGAGTTTTTCACCCTTGAGTTTCAGCTCGGTGTCATCTGGAATTTTCTCTCCTGGCTTGTCAAACCGTTCTCCATTAAGGACTGCTACGACTAGACCAGCCATGACACCACGCTTGGCCTGCTCTCTCGTTTCAAACAAGCCCTGTTTATAAGCTAATACATCCACTCTTTCCTTAGCCATTGATTCTCAAACTTTCTACTACTTTTACAATCGATTCTGTTTCAAAGGGAATCTGCTGGGTAATTTCTTCTAATTTGGCATTAGCTTGATCCAAGGTTTGGTTACAAAAGGCAATAGCCTCTTCCAAGCCCAACAAGGCTGGATAGGTTGATTTTTCTGCCTGTAGGTCCTTTTGTGGTGTCTTGCCGATTTCCTCAAAACTAGCTGTCACATCCAACACATCGTCTCTGACCTGAAAAGCAAGCCCAATCAATTCACCTACAGTTTTCAGCTTTGCCTGCATCTCAGGTGCCAATTCGGCTATAATAGCAGCTGCTTGGAAGGGATAAGCTAATAGTTTTCCAGTCTTATTAGCATGAATGGTCTGGAGTTCTTCTAAAGACAAATGCTGGTGTTCGCCTTCCATATCCAAAACTTGCCCTGCAACCATTCCCAGACTACCTGAAGCAAAGGATAAGTTAGCAATCAAGTCCACCTTGATCTGACTTGGCAAATCTGCCTGCGCTATCAAGGCATAAGGATCTAGGAACAAGGCATCTCCAGCCAAAATGGCCATAGCTTCACCGAATTTCTTATGGTTGGTCAAACGCCCTCGACGATAATCATCATCATCCATGGCAGGAAGATCATCGTGAATCAAGCTCCCTGTATGAATCATCTCCAAAGCCGCAGCCACCTGCGCGTGAGCAGGCTGGATCGCAATATGCAAGGCTTCCAAAACTTCCAACAAGAGAAAAGGCCGAATACGCTTGCCACCAGCATGAATGGAATAGAGAACAGACTCTCGCAAACTAAAGGCAAACTGCTGGTCGCCATAAAAGTCTTCCAAAGCCGACTCGACAAGAGCTAATTTTTCTTGCTTTTTCATTCAAAATCACTTTCTGTTCCGTCTTCTTGCATAACCTTGACCAAGGTCTTTTCAGCCTTGTCCAGCGTCGCTTGGAGCTCCTTTGATAAGACCATGCCCTTTTGAAAGGCAGCAATCGCATCTTCCAGAGCAATTTCACCATTTTCCAAACTTTGGACAATGGTCTCCAGTTCTGCTAGATTTTCCTCAAATTTCTTTTGTTTTGACATCTTTAACCTCTAATTCTACTTGACCATCTCGCATCAAAAGCGTCACTTGGTCTTTTTTCTTCAAATTTTCAACTGAATCGACTACTGACTCTTCTTTTTTGACAATAGCATAACCACGCGCCACAATTCGGCTAGTATCCAACATGAGCAAGGCTTCCGAAAGTCGCTTCACTTCAGCAACCTTGGCATCATAAACCAGCGCCATTTGGCTACGGAGAAGCTTGTCCAACTGACCAAGTCGGTCTTGATAACGTTGAATTTTAGTAACAGGTGATAATTGGACTAGTCGATGCATCCTTGCTTGTACTAGCTGTTTGTTATCAGAAATCCGTGTTCGCAAACTTTGTTTTAATCGCAGTTGTAATTGGTCTAGCCGTTGCAAATAGCCATCATACAAGCGCTCTGGTTGTCTAAAAATAACAGACTGACTGCATTTTTTCAAAGCTTCTTGTTTCTTAGATAGGACATTTCGGACTGCCGTTGCCATCCGTTTTTCCTGATTTTGCAAATGAGTTAATAAATCTAACTTGGTCACAGGTGTTGCCAGTTCAGCCGCTGCTGTCGGCGTCGCAGCCCGTCTATCTGCCACAAAATCCGCCAAGGTCACATCCGTCTCATGCCCTACACTAGAAATGATTGGTAAACGAGATTCAAAAATAGCTCGTACCACAATTTCCTCGTTAAAAGCCCAAAGATCCTCGATAGAACCTCCACCACGACCAATAATCAGCAAATCCAAATCGTCTCGTTGATTTGCACGCGCAATATTTCGAGCAATTTCCTCCGCAGAACCTTCACCTTGAACCTTGGTCGGATAGAGAAGAATATCGACACCTGGAAATCGCCTGCTGACGGTCGTGATAATATCTCGAATCACAGCTCCACTGCGACTGGTCACTACTCCAATTCTCTTAGAAAATTGAGGCAGAGCTTGCTTGAAGCGTTCTTGAAACAGGCCTTCTTCTGTCAATTTTTTCTTGAGTTGTTCAAACTGTATCGCAAGTGCACCAACTCCATCAGGCTCTGCCTTTTCAATGATGATGGAGTAGCTACCGCTCGGCTCATAGACCTGTACACGCCCAATCACATTGATTTTCATCCCTTCTTCCAGGTCGAAGCCTAATTTCTGATAAATCCCAGACCAAATAGTCGCTTGAATAACTGCATGGTCATCTTTTAGGGAGAAATATTGGTGAGTAGGTCGTTTACGAAAGTTGGAAACTTGACCAGTTAAATAGACCCGTTCCAAGTAAGGGTCTTTATCGAATTTCATTTTCAGATACTTGGTCAAAGTTGTTACCGATAAATACTTTTCCATCTCCACCTACTATTCATTTTCTTGCTCTTTCATGGGTATTATTATACCAAAAATATGCCTAAAAATCTTCATTTATGTACTACTATGAGGGAAAAATAGAAAAAGGAGGCAAGGCCTCCACTTCAGTTTATTTGCTATTTCGAGCTTCTTCCAAAATCTTTGCAATCTTGGTTGTCAACAGGTCGATAGCCACTGTATTGCTGACTCCTTCAGGAATGACGATATCAGCATAACGCTTGGTTGGCTCGATAAACTGGTGGTACATTGGTTTAACCACACCTAAGTACTGGTCAATAACGCTATCAAGGCTACGGCCACGCTCTTCCATATCGCGCTTGATACGACGAATAATACGCACATCATCGTCTGTATCCACAAAAATCTTGATATCCATCAAATCGCGCAGACGCTTGTCCTCCAAGACCAAAATCCCCTCAACGATAAAGACATCTTGAGGCTCCTGACGATAGGTCTTGCTACTCCGTGTATGTTCTGTATAGTCATAAGTCGGGATGTCCACCGGACGCCCTGCCAACAATTCCTTAATCTGCTCAATCATCAAATCTGTATCAAAGGCAAAAGGATGGTCGTAGTTGGTTTTGACACGCTCTTCAAAGGTCAAATGAGACTGATCCTTGTAGTATGAATCATGCTCAATCATGGAAATCTTTTCATCAGGAAAATGCGATAAAATGGCTCTTGAAACACTGGTCTTACCACCACCAGAACCACCTGTCACTCCGATAATGATTGGTCTATTTTGCATGCTATCCTCCGTTTTTTTATCCGTGGTCTATTCTATCACATTTTTTGCAAAATTTATAGTCTGATTTGGATAGTCTAGGAGAAGAATTCCATCCCCACACTCCAGTTAGATTAGATAAAAACCTTCCTTGGCTTGTAGAGATTGTCCCGTTTTTCTAGAATGGCTAGCAATTTATCATCTTCAAAGGCAGCTAATTCTTGTTCTATTTGTTCGAGTTCGATAAAACGACCAAAGCGTACTTCTGTAGCCTCTTCTTGAGTTAGGAAAACTTTGACAAGGTCACCTGTTCCAATCTCTAGAGGATGAAGAAAGTCCAATTGACCAGCCTCCACTTTTTCAGCAATTTCTTCCAAGGTAAGAGCATCTTCTAGCTGTAAACCAGCAGCACTAGTACGAGTTAACTGAGACATATGGGCCGAATAGCCCAATTTTTCTCCCAAGTCAACTGATAAGGTACGGATATAAGTCCCCTTACTACATTTCACACGAAAAGTAAAGCGTGCAAGATAACCCTCATAAGAAATCGGACTTGTTCGATCAAATTGATAAATGGTCACCTGACGTTCTGGACGCTCCACTTCCTGACTAGCACGCGCATACTCATAAAGCTTACGACCATTAACCTTAACAGCTGAATACATAGGTGGAATCTGAGTAATAGGCCCAGTCAGATTGGCTATCGCTTCATCGACAAGCTTTTCATCCAAGGGCGACAAAACAGGGGTCTCTGCGACAACTTCACCACTGGCATCCTCAGTCGTTGTTGAATAACCAAGAGTGATTTCACCCTCATAGACCTTGCCCTCATCCTGCATAAACTCGACCATTCGTGTCGCCTTACCAACTGCAATCGGCAAAACACCCACCACATCCGGATCCAGAGTCCCACCATGACCAATCTTCTTAGTTCCCAAAATCTTACGCAGTTTAAAAACCGCATCATGCGAGGTCATCCCCGCTTCTTTTTTTAAGTTGATAATACCGTTCATTTTTGCTTTCTAATTCCCTTTTCACTTTACATCAACATATTCTATCTTAGACAGATTTTAAAACTATATCAGCTTATTTTTCTAAATACTTCCTAGCTTCCTGAACATAAAAGAGCTCTGGATTTTCATGGACGATACTTTCAAACAAACTACGGGCACGAGCTTCATCTCCTTTTAATTGGGCATTGAGAGCGCCGTAATAAGAAAACATGATTCGAGCTAGCTTACTTTCTGGCTCAGTAATGTTAAAGTAGTCGTTCACTTCTTTATTGAACACAATATCTTTTATGGCTTGGGCTTGAGCAACAAGTGTAGCTTTGCCTCCTTTAAAATCTGGCGCCTTGGACAATTGTTCCTCAAAGAAAGCAATATCTTGCACATCTTGGAGATGAATGGAAACTGTTAATAGTTCAAAGCTTGATATTAAAAACGCAGGGGTTCTGAATCTCTTCCAAATTTTTTTCAAATCATATTTGGACATATTTTCCTTGGCAGCTTGAAAATCTCCTTTTAAATAAGCCACTCGACCTTGGATAATTTGGTAATTCTCACGATATGTTGCCCTAAAGGGCTTAATAGATTTTTCTGATTGAACTCTTAACATATCTTCATATAGCTTAAGATCAATAGAATCGTGTAACACTAGAACAATAACTTTTCTAGATACAAATCTTAAATAAAATACAAAGACGAGAACTAAAAAGTCAATAACTAATAATATGAGTCCCAATATTTCCAAATTGCTTTGAAATATTAAAAATACTGCCATCACATAAATATCCAAGACTAAAAATAAGCAAATTAGAATAACCCTATCAAGTTGTAAAAGAGTGTTTTCTGTCGCCCTACTTACTATTTTTTTTACTAATTTCATATATTACTCTCATTTCACTGATTCTAAATATTTTTTCGCTTCCTGAACATAAAAGAGTTCTGGATTTTCATGGGCAATGCTTTCAAACAAACTTCGGGCACGAGCCTCATCTCCTTTTAGCTGGGCATTGAGAGCTCCGTAATAAGAGAACATGATTCGAGCTAATTTATTTTCTGGTTCGGTGGTGTCGAAGTAGCCTGTAACTTCTCCATTGAGTATTTTTGATACTGGTTCAATTAAATCCAACATTCTATTTTTATCAATTCTTTTAATTTTTTCCCAATCATAAGAAACTAAAAGTTTAGAAATTTCATCCGTCTCCCTTAAATGAAGGTATGATAATGATTCTATAAATACGATGTTTAGTTCATAAATACGTTTCACATTCAATTTAGAACTTTTAACTCTTATTCGTTCAGCATATTGGATTGCCTCACTAAAATTCCCTTGATAGAAAGCACACCTAGCTAAACCCAGATTTAAGGCATTTAAATTCCCTGTTTTATTATCAGGCCGCCTTTCATAAGTTTCAGTTAAAAGAGAAATATATTTTATAAAATTCACTTGCTCGTATAAAATAACTTCTGCAACGTGATTTACTAAAAAATGAGTTATTACAACGATAATAGTCAGTAATGTTAGAAATATGAGCAATAATGTAGTAACGACGGTTGATTTTACGAATAATAAACTAATTGCTGTTGCTATAATTATCCAACGTAGATAAAATAAAATAAAAACCTCCAGTATACTGCAAATTTGACCTGATGACCAATTCGAGATATTCTTAGAAATATTATCTAACATAAAAAACTCCTATAAAAAATTACAAACTAATTTATATAAACAAACTAGCTAAATGAGCTAGCAAAGTAGCTCCAGCTTTTAAGAAAAATTAATTCAATTTTATCAGCTGACCATGTTCTAATAATTTCTATAGTTCTTTTCATATAACACTCCTGTTTTTAAGATAATCTCACTCCCCCTTCAGTGCTTCAAACTTCGCTTTCATGGTTGGATTTTTACGTGTCAATTTCTTGACAGAGACATCTTCCAGCTTATTATTAGCCAGACGGAGTTGGTTTTCAGATGTTGTTAGGAACTTTTTAACCTCTTCCATGCGTTTGATCGCCTTGTCGATTTCATCGATTGCTTTGCCAAAGTTGGTCGAAGCAGAGTTATAGTTCTTGGCAAAAGCTAGTTTAAAGGCATCCAAGTCTTCTTCAAAATGCGTAATGTCTATATTTTGCTCCCGAACCAAGGCCAACTCCTGCTTGTATTTTAGGGAATTTAGCGCCGCATTTCGTAAGAGCCCAATCAACTGGATAAAGAATTGAGGGCGAACCACATACATCTTTTCATACTCGTGGCTGACGTCAACAATCCCTGTGTTAAAGTAATCATTATCGGCTTCAAGCATGGTTACCAAAACCGCATATTCACAGTTCTTCTCCCGACGGTCCTTGTCCAATTCCTTGTAAAAATCTGCATTCTTGTGCTTCTTCTCTGTTCCGTCCGCTTCATTTTTCATCTCAAACATGATGGAAATGATTTCAACACCATTTTCATCACATTCACGGAAGATAAAGTCCCCCTTAGACCCACGCGCTGAAACCTTGTTATCCTTCTCAAAGTAAGCATTTGGAAAGGCAAAACTACGGACCTTGTTAAACTCACTCTCTGCATACTGTTCCAAACTTTCCCCAATCGCTTTTGTAGATTGTTGAGCCTTAAAGTTCTTGTAAAATTCGACTTGTTCACTGGCTGCTTTAAGCTGGGCTTCATAGTTTTGTTTAACAGAAGCCAAAGATAACTCATTTTCCTTTTCTTGCAAGAGGAGCTGATTTTTGACCTGATCACGTTCTTTTTCTAAGTCTGAAAGGGTCTTTTGCAGTTGATTTTCATGCTCTAAACGCAAGGTAGCCAATTGGTTTTCCAAGGCCTGCACTTCCTTGTCCTTGGCCAAGAGAGCCTGATGACTTGTCTGTTCAACCTCTTTCTTGACCAACTCTTTCTCTGTAGCAAAATTTTGGATTTGACTCTGCAATTGCGCGATTTCTTGGTCTTTTTGAGCTAGTTTAGACTGTTGCTCATTCATAGCCTTTTGCTCAGCCAAAGCCAGTTCCTGCTTCATGCGATCGTGCAGTTCCTTATCAAACTCTGCCGTTCTCACTTGGGACAAAAGTTCGGCATACTGGCTTTCATTTACTGTAAAGACTTCCCCACAGTTGGGGCATTTGATTTCGTTCATATCGTTCCTCTTTCTAGACTTCTGTAACCATTATATCATGCCTGAAGGAAAATCAAAAACAGCGAGTCGAAACCCACTGTTTATCTTCTTTTTCTTTAAATTTTTTCCAAGGCCAAGCGCAAGTCTTCAATCAAATCTTCTACATTTTCAAGACCGATTGACAAACGAATTTGATTTGGTGTGACACCTGCTGCTTCTAGATCTTTTTCTGACAATTGACCGTGAGTGGTTGTGGCTGGATGAACAACAAGAGACTTAGCATCTGCCACGTTTGCAAGGTCAGAGAAGATTTCTAAATGATCAATTACCTTGCGGGCTTCTGCTTCCCCACCTTTGACATGGAAAGTAAAGATTGAACCCACACCTTTTGGCAAGTATTTCTCAGCCAAGGCATGATAAGGACTATCTGCAAGTTTTGGATAGTTGACTTTTTCTACCTTAGGATGGTTGACAAGGAAATCAACAATTTTCTCTGCATTTTGTACATGACGTTCCACACGAAGTGAAAGGGTTTCAAGTCCTTGGAGCAAGAGAAAGGCATTAAATGGCGACAAGGCTGCACCTGTATCACGAAGCAATTGGACACGGACAGCGATAATAAAGGCTGCTGCACCCACATCACGAGTATAGCTCAAATTGTGGTAGCTTGGGTCTTCCTCAACAAATTGAGGGAATTTCCCTGAAGCTGCCCAGTCAAAACGACCGCTATCGACAATCACTCCACCAATAGTCGTACCATGCCCACCGATAAACTTAGTCGCAGAGTGAATAGCAATATCTACACCGTGAGAAAAGACATTAATCAAGTAAGGTGTGGCAAAGGTATTATCCGAAACTAGTGGAATCTGATGCTTATGAGCAATCTCTGCCAATTTTTCCAAATCTGGAATGTTAATCAAGGGATTCCCCAAGGTTTCAATCAGAACAAGTTTGGTATTGTCATTAATAGCTGCTTCCACTTCCTCCAAATTATCCACGTCCACAAAGGTTGTTGTGATACCATAACGAGGAAGGGTTTCTTTCAAAAGATTGAAAGTCCCACCGTAGATAGTTGAGGCCGCTACTACATGGTCACCTGCATGAGCAAGAGCCAAAATCGTATAAGTCACTGCTGCCATACCTGATGCTGTTGCAAGAGCTCCGACACCACCTTCAAGGGCAGCAATTCTTTCTTCAAAAGCAGCCGTTGTAGGATTTGTAATACGAGTATAGATGTTGCCTGGTTTTCTCAAGGCAAAAAGATCGGCACCTTCCTGCGTATCGTCAAAAACAAAAGATGTTGTTTGATAAATCGGTACTGCACGAGACTTGGTAGCTGGATCCACAACTTGACCAGCATGTAGTTGCAGAGTTTCAAATTTAAAATCACGAGTCATAAGGCGACCTCCATATAGTTTCATTAAGGATATTGTAGCACTATCAACCTATATTGACTAATACCTCTTTTCTATATTTTGATATAAGGAGCGACTATTACTTCTTACAAAACAAAAAAAGCACGACTCAATCGTGCTCATTTCTTAATCTACATAAGTATCTTCGTTTTTATTGAGGAAGGCATATGGAAGACCCATCAAGAGGCCTCCTCCGATAAAGTTCCCAATGAAGGTTACACCCCAGTGGCGAAGCATATTTCCAACACCAAAGTTAGCAATTGAATCCGCAGCAACACTGAATTTCACAATCGCGAAAGAAGCAAAGTTCGCAGCGATGTGCTCGTTTGTTAAGAATACAAACATGTAAATTGCTGATAAAACGAGCCAAAGTTTGGCACCACCATCTTTGACCAAAACAAATGAAAGAATCGCAATATTTACGAAAATATTGGCTAAAATACCTTCAAGTAAGACTAGCTCATTGGAACGGCCTAACTTCATCTCTACAACCCCAGAGATGAAACTATCATGAGTCAGATTTGCATAGGCTGCCGAATGAGCAAATCCCCAACCTGCTATCAAAGCCCCGATAAGGTTGAACAAGGTACAGTAAAGTAAAATCTCAGCTGTTTTTCTCCAAGAGATTTTTTTCAAGAAACTACCGGCTGTCAAGAACATCATGTTTGATGTTACCAACTCAGCATTCAAGAAAACAATGTAAGCCAAGCCCCAAGCAAAGACAAAGGGGAAAAGAAAACGTCCACTACCTGGCGCAATTTTATTAATCAAGTCAGCCCCAACTGCACCAGCAGCAGTACTGAAGGTTAAAAATGCACCTGCGAACATAGAACGAATCGCATACTTAAATTTGCTTTGACTATAAAGACTTTCCTTCTTCTTGCAAGCAAATTCAATCTTTGAGATAAATTCTGAAGAAACCATAATAAACTCCTAAAATTTTTTACCTGATAATTATATCACAAACTTTAGAATTAAGGAAACGTTTTCTGTATTTCATAACAGTTTATTTTGAAACGCAATCTATAAAAAATCAGTAAAACCTAAGATTTTACTGATTTTATCTTTAATAGCGTTGTTTATATGGTTGATTGAAAGCTGTTAGAATTTCTTCAGGGGTTTGTGAATAGTCTTTTGTATCTTTCAAATCACCTTTTACGATAATACGCTCTGTCGCATCATAGTCTACACAGGTTACAAGCGTGATTTCATCAACACCACTACGGTCATCAATCTCATCGACGCGATCTGGAGTCACATGCTTCACTTCACGGATTTCATAGGTATAAACTTTATCCTTATCAGTTAGATAAATTTTCATCCCATTTTTAGCACGTGACAGTGGAGAAAAAAGCATTTGACTGGCATTTTCCGCCGTGAAGATGTGATGGCTCGCAAGTGAATAGTTTCCTTTCCCCATCACTTGGTCACGCTTCATTGTACCAGCTCCATAGAAGAGATTGACATTATCGAGCCCCTTAAAAATAGGCAAGTTAATTTCTACCTCAGGAACAGCAATTCCACCGATAACAGGCAATTTTTGCGAATCCCATTGTGAGGATAAGACAGCTTCTGACGAGATAGCTTTTACTGAATCAAAGTCAAAATTTCCTTCTGTATCTTGATTTTCTTCCAATTTTTCTTTTGATACCTGGCTGACTTGGTATTTATTAGTATTCCAAACCATGAACATATCACGAATTTTTGAATTGAAAATCAAAGCAAGTGACAAGAGAATTAAAAATCCTGCCAGGATATTGATTAGTAAATTTTTACGGTTTGTTTTCTTTTTGTTCTTTTTATGAGACATTATGCTTCACCTTCTGTTTCGTTTTCTGCCCCAACTTCTTCTTTTTCTGCCGCTGTAACCGTAGTAAAGGTTACAATTTTAGCATCTTGGTCCAGGCGCATCACTTTAACTCCCATAGTTGAGCGACCTGTTTGTGAAATATTGGCAACGTTGGTTCGAATCATGACACCTGTATCAGTGATAATCATCAAATCCTCATCGCTTTTTACTGTCATAAGACCAGCAAGGGAACCATTCTTTTCAGTAATTTTAGCAGTTTGCATCCCTTTACCACCACGACCTTTTGTTGGATATTCAGTCGCAACGGTGCGCTTACCATATCCTTTTTCAGTGATGATAAGAACCTCGTCCTGGTCTGTAATCACACTAGCACCAACAACTGTGTCCCCATCACGGAGATTAACACCTTTCACCCCCGTAGCGATACGACTCATTCCACGAACGGCTGATTGATTAAAGCGAACTGCATAACCAAACTTGGTACCAATGATAATGTCCGTATCTTCTTCCGTCAACAAGACATTAATCAGTTCATCTTCATCTTTAAGGTTCAGTGCTTTAAGTCCATTTTGACGAATGTTAGCAAATTCCTTAACGCTGGTTCTCTTCACAATACCATGACGAGTTGTGAAGAAGAGATAAGCGTCATCACTGCGTTCAGAATCAACATTGATGATGGTTTGAATACTTTCGCCTTCATCCAATTTCAAAAGATTGACAATCGGCAAGCCCTTAGCAGTACGGCCATACTCAGGAATTTCATAGCCTTTCAGGCGATAGACGCGTCCTTTATTTGTAAAGAAGAGTAGGTGATCATGGGTGCTAGTTGACACTAACTCACGAACAAAATCGTCATCCTTAACTCCCGTACCTTGAACACCACGACCACCACGTTTTTGAGCGGTAAATTCGTCTTGGTCCAGACGTTTGATGTAGCCCTTGTTAGAAAGCGTAATTAAGACATCTGATTCCTCAATCAAGTCCTCATCTTCAAGGCTTAAGACTTCACCGACCATTAATTCAGTACGACGTTGGTCGCCAAACTTACGCTTAACTTCGTCTAATTCATCTTTAATGATTTGAGAAACACGTTCGGGCTTAGCAAGAATATCTGCTAAATCTGCAATCAGAGCCAAGAGGTCATCATACTCAGACTGAATCTTATCGCGTTCCAAACCTGTCAAACGACGAAGACGCATATCAAGAATGGCTTGACTTTGACGTTCAGAAAGCTTAAACTTACTCATCAACTCAGCTTGTGCTTCCGCATCCGTTTCACTAGCACGGATGATGCGAATCACTTCGTCGATATGGTCTAGCGCAATCAAGAGACCTTCTAAAATATGAGCACGCGCTTCTGCTTTTTCCTTATCAAAACGAGTACGACGAACAACCACTTCTTTTTGGTGCTCAATATAAGCATCCAAAATCTGACGAAGAGACAAAATCTTCGGTACGCCATTTTGGATAGCAAGCATATTGAAACCAAAGTTGGTTTGCATCTGGGTCATCTTGAAAAGGTTATTAAGAATAACATTGGCTGAGGCATCGCGCTTGACTTCGATAACAAAGCGAACACCTTCACGGTTTGACTCATCACGTACTGCTGTGATGCCCTCAATGCGTTTTTCCTGAACCAAACGAACAATATGCTCATGCACCTTTGTTTTATTGACCATATAAGGAAATTCTGTTACAACAATACGCTCACGGCCAGTCTTAGTTTCCTCAATTTCAGTACGAGAACGAAGGACAATAGAACCTTTACCTGTTTCGTAGGCCTTATGGATACCTGATTTCCCCATGACAAGAGCACCAGTTGGAAAATCTGGCCCAGGCAGGACTTCCATCAAGTCCTTAGTGGTCACTTCAGGATTGTCCATGACCAACTTCACTGCATCAATGGTTTCACCAAGGTTATGAGGTGGAATATTGGTTGCCATCCCAACAGCAATACCAGTTGCTCCATTAACCAAAAGATTAGGAAAGCGCGCTGGCAAGACCAAGGGTTCACGTTCATTGGCATCATAGTTATCAACGAAGTCAACTGTATTTTTGTTAATATCACGAAGCATCTCCAGAGCAATCTTGCTCATACGTGCCTCAGTGTAACGCTGGGCGGCAGCACCATCACCATCCATGGAACCAAAGTTCCCATGACCATCTACAAGCATGTAACGATAGCTCCACCATTGAGCCATACGGACCATGGCTTCATAGATAGAGGAATCCCCGTGTGGGTGATATTTACCCATGACATCCCCTGTAATACGAGCAGATTTTTTATGAGGTTTGTCTGGAGTAACACCCAGTTCATTCATTCCGTAGAGAATCCGACGGTGGACGGGTTTCAAGCCATCTCGAACATCAGGAAGAGCCCGCGCTACGATAACACTCATAGCGTAGTCAATAAAGCTCGTCTTCATCTCCTTTGTCAGATTGACATTCACTAAATTTCTATCCTGCATTAATAAATGCCTCATTTCACTATTAGTAATTAACTATATTATACCATAATGTCCGCTATATTTCAGGTATCTAAAACCACTAAAACGTTTACATCAAGAACTGAAATGTATATCCGTGACAAAGCTTTTTAAAAGTGATAAAATTGAAATAACTGGGGAAATCCCTGAATAAAATTAAGGAGATGTTTAGAATAATGACTTCAACTAAACAACACAAAAAAGTTATCCTTGTCGGTGATGGTGCTGTAGGTTCTTCTTACGCTTTTGCACTTGTTAACCAAGGAATTGCACAAGAGCTTGGAATTATCGAAATTCCACAATTGCATGAAAAAGCTGTTGGTGACGCGCTTGACCTTAGTCACGCCCTTGCCTTCACTTCACCTAAAAAAATCTATGCAGCTCAATACTCTGACTGTGCAGACGCTGACCTTGTTGTAATCACTGCAGGTGCGCCTCAAAAACCAGGTGAAACTCGTCTTGACCTTGTAGGTAAAAACCTTGCTATCAACAAATCAATTGTAACTCAAGTTGTTGAATCAGGTTTCAAAGGTATCTTCCTTGTTGCTGCTAACCCAGTTGACGTCTTGACTTACTCAACTTGGAAATTCTCTGGATTCCCTAAAGAACGCGTTATCGGTTCAGGTACTTCACTTGACTCAGCTCGTTTCCGTCAAGCACTTGCTGAAAAATTGGATGTTGATGCTCGTTCAGTCCACGCCTACATTATGGGTGAACACGGTGACTCTGAGTTCGCTGTTTGGTCACACGCTAACATCGCTGGTGTAAACCTTGAAGAATTCCTTAAAGACACTCAAAATGTTCAAGAAGCTGAATTGATTGAATTGTTCGAAGGTGTTCGTGATGCAGCTTACACAATCATCAACAAAAAAGGTGCAACATACTACGGTATCGCAGTAGCCCTTGCTCGTATTACTAAAGCAATCCTTGACGATGAAAACGCAGTACTTCCACTTTCAGTATTCCAAGAAGGTCAATACGGAGTTAAAAACGTCTTTATCGGTCAACCAGCTGTTGTTGGTGCACATGGTATTGTTCGTCCAGTAAATATCCCATTGAACGACGCAGAAACTCAAAAAATGCAAGCATCTGCAAATGAATTACAAGCTATTATTGACGAAGCATGGAAAAACCCAGAATTCCAAGCTGCTTCTAAAAACTAATTTAGATAGTAATAACTCCTTGAGTCATCAGGGAGTTATTTTTTATCTCTATCTTAACTAAATATTTTATGAAATTTACGTAAAAAACAACATAACTTTAAAAGCTATCATGTCACAGTTCGAGCATAAATCCGAAAAACTACCAATCAGATCTATACACACGTTACAAAAAGTCTGAAGCAAGCAGTATTTGACGCACTTGATACCGTCCCATTAAATCGAAAGTAAAAAGTTTTGCTCCATTTGTGCTCCATAGACAAAAAAAGAGCCCATCATACAGGCTAGAAAGCTTGATATGATAGGCTTTTTTCATTTTGATTAGCGTACTGTGCGGATACGCATTGTGTTTGTACGAACAGCTTCTCCAACTGGTACACCAGCTACGATAACGATATCGTCACCTGATTGTACAAGACCTGCTTCAACTGCTTTACGTTCAGCGATTTCGAACATATCGTCAGTTGATGATGGAGCATCTGTCAACATTGGGATAACACCCCAGTTCAACATCAATCCACGTTCTGTCAATTCGTCGAATGTCAATGCCAAGATATCAGCATTTGGACGGTATTTAGAGATCAAACGTGCAGTGTGACCTGTCTTAGTAAGAGTTACAACCAATTTAATGTCCATTGAGTTAGTAGCATCTTTAACAGCTGAAGCCATTACTTCTGTCTTAGAGTTACGTTCAAATGAATCTGAGTTCAAACGTCCGTATTCGTTAAGAAGAGTTTGAGCGTTCTTATCGATTGTAGCCATTGTAGTTACTGACTCAAGTGGGTATTTACCGTTTGCAGACTCACCTGAAAGCATTGTTGCGTCAGTTCCGTCGATAACAGCGTTAAATACGTCTGATACTTCTGAACGAGTTGCACGTGGTTTTTCAGTCATTGTTTCAAGCATGTTTGTTGCAGTGATAACAACTTTACCTGCAGCATTGACTTTAGTGATGATCATTTTTTGGTAAACTGGAACCATTTCGAATGGTACTTCGATACCCATGTCACCACGAGCGATCATGATACCATCAGCAGCTTCGATGATTTCATCCAAGTTGTCGATACCTTGTTGGTTTTCGATTTTAGCGAACAATTGAACGTGTCCGTTTCCAGTTTCTTCACAGATTGCACGAACTTCATTCACGTCTTTTGCAGTACGTACGAATGAAATAGCGATGAAGTTGATACCTTGTTCAAGACCGAAACGGATATCGTCGTTATCGCGTTCAGCAAGAGCTGGGAAAGGAATTTTAGTGTTAGGAATGTTCACACCTTTTTGTTTAGCGATGATACCATCGTTTTCAACTTCAACTTCAAATTCACGAGTTGCGTCATCTTTAGCAACCACACGAAGACCAAGTTTACCATCGTCAACCAAAACTTGACGACCAACTTCAACATCATCATAGATATCAAGAGCACCAGCAACGTTCAATGCAATCACTTCACGAGTTGATTTGATTCCTTGTTTAGTTGCAACACGGATTTTCTCACCAGTTTTGTATGAATACTCTTTAGCTTCACCTTCGAACAATTCTGTACGGATTTCTGGTCCTTTTGTATCAAGAAGGAAACCAACTTTTTTACCTGCAAGTTTTTCAGCAAGTTTAACAGTTGCCATACGCTCACCTTGTTCTTGATGGTCACCGTGTGAGAAGTTGAAACGGAATGTGTTAGCACCAGCTTCAATCAATTTAGCAATGTTTTTAGCTGAAGCTTCAACATCAAGTTTTTCACCCCAGTATCCGTCCTCACCGAATTTTTTACCACCACGGATTTCTACCGCAGGACCCAAAGTTGCAACGATTTTTACACGTTTGTTCATGATTTTTGTGACTCCTTTATATATATGACCTTTTTGGTCTTATTAACTAAATTGTAAATTATGACAAGCTCTTATTCAAGCTAGATAGCTCAATGTCGGCTTTGTGTGGGTTATTAACCACAATCTTACCTTCTACAGTAAGGCTAAACAATGCTCCTTCTTCTGCAGTACCAAGAATTGGATTTTCAACCATTTTTTCGTTACGGATACCAACCGCAACACCACCGATGCCTTCTTTAAGAAGTTTAACAGCATGCGCACCCATACGTGACGCCAATACACGGTCACGCGCAGTTGGAGAACCACCACGTTGAATATGTCCAAGTTCTGTCACACGAAGGTCGCTTGTATCCCCAGCTTCTTTTAGTTTTTTACCAAATTCAGCTGCTGACATCACACCTTCTGCCAAGACGATGATATTGTGTTTTTTACCACACTCATAACCACATTTAATGCTTTCTACGATATCTTCAATCTTGAATCCTTCTTCAGGAATGATGATTTCATCAGCACCAGTTGCAATACCAGCCCAAAGAGCGATATCACCAGCGTTACGTCCCATAACTTCAATAACAAAAGTACGACGGTGACTTGATGATGTATCACGAATCTTATCGATAGCATCCATAGCAGTTGTAACCGCTGTGTCAAAACCGATTGTAAAGTCAGTACCAACGATATCGTTATCGATTGTACCTGGAAGACCGATAGCTGGGAAGCCATGTTCAGTCAAACGCATAGCGCCGTGGTAAGATCCGTCACCACCGATAACAACTACACCTTCAATTCCGTGTTTTTTCAATTGCTCAATCCCTTTAAGTTGCCCTTCAAGTTGAGCGAACTCTGGGTAACGAGCTGAGTGAAGGAAAGTACCACCACGAGAAATGATGTCTCCTACTGAAGCTGCATCTAGGGGATGAATTTCACCGGCAACCATACCAGCATATCCGTCATAGATACCAAACACTTCCATTCCTTCTGAAATTGCTTGACGAACAACTGCACGGATAGCAGCGTTCATACCAGGGGCGTCTCCACCACTAGTCAAAACAGCAATACGTTTCATATTGGTTTATGCTCCTTTTTCTTTTAACATTCTTATTGATTATACCACATTTGATTTTAAAATTCTTCTATTTTCCGTATTTTTAGCGATAAATCGTTTTCATAACGATTTCATTCAATTTCGCTTCTAATTCATTGGATTTAGCTACAAAATGATGGGGAGAAACGATTGTTTTCTGTTCCTCTTCATACCTGATAATGACTGGGATTGGGCCTTTATACTGGTCTAAAATACATGACATCTCCTGATCCGAGTCATGATTTTTCACCTGAATCCAGAAGCGTTCAGCCACTGCTTCTCTTATTTCTTGTGCAATCATTTGCAGACGGTCATCTCTTGATTGAATCTTACCGTTGATGTAGTAGAATTTTCCTTCAGATAGGATAGAGGAAAATTTTCGATACTGATCTGAAAATACTGTAACATCCATCAGAGACTGACTGTCGTGAACCTGTAGAAAGGCCATATTCTCGCCTTTTTTAGTTCGAATAACTTTTATTTTTTGCACTTCAACTAGAAGAGTTGCATGAACCCCCTCAATAAGATTAGCAATTGGAGTTGTCGGATATATGGATTGTTTAGCGAGAGTTTGTAGAGGATGGGCACTGATACCTACCCCAACCAGTTCTTGTTCCTTGTAAAACTTCTCTGCCTCTGTTAAATCATCAGCCTCAGTCCAACTATAATTTGTATCTGCAAAGAGCCCACCCAACTCCTCAACGAAAACAAATAAGTTAGGTAGGTTCACTAAAATCTTCTGGCGATTTTTGTCAAATTCATCAAAGAGCCCCAATTCAACTAAAGGCGTCAAAAGTGAGAGTTTCTTGTAATTCTTAGGAAGACGCGTGACGAAATCTTCAATACTTGAGAAAGGACGGTTTTCAATAATCCAATAAGAAAAATCTCTTGATACCCCCTTAATCGCTTTCAAACCTAGGTAAATTTTCTTTTGAACAATCTTATCATGATAGGGAATACTATTGATCGCTAAAGGTGCCACTTCAAATCCCATCTGCAATGCATCTACAATATAATCACTGTTTGAATAATTCAACATGACTTGAAAGAAAATAGCAGGATAGTGCGTCTTGAAATAAGCAAGTTGGAATGCCAGTGCTGAGTAAGCATAGGCGTGGGATCTATTAAATCCATAACCCGCAAACTTTTCCATCACTGCAAAAACTTGGTTGGCTTTCTCTTTTGAATGACCGAGTTTAACTGCACCAGTGATAAAATCTTCCTTCATCAAATGCATCTCTTTAGCATTTTTCTTACCCATGGCACGTCTGAGAATGTCGGCTTTACCAAGACTGAATCCTCCAAAGCGCTGAGCTACCTGCATAACTTGCTCTTGATAGAGCATGATACCGTAGGTTGATGACAGGATGTCCTCCAAGGAAGGATCTAACACCGTCACTTTTTCTTTGCCATGCTTGCGAGCCACAAAATTATCGATATAATCACTAGCACCTGGTCTGTTAAGGGATGTTGTTGCCACCACTTCTTCGAAGACTTGTGGTTTGACCCGTTTTAACAGTCGAATGGCTCCAGATTGTTCAAATTGGAAAATCCCTTTCGTATTTCCAGCTGCAAAGAGATCCAAGGTTTCTTTGTCTTCCAGATCAATCTCTTCGATTTTGAGATGAACACCCTCTGACTCCGCAAGTAATTCCTGCATTTTTTGTACGAAAGTCAGGTTACGTAAACCAAGAAAATCCATTTTTAGAAGTCCATTAGCTTCAATACCATGAGCATCGTACTGGGTGATGAGCATATCCTCACCATATTTTAGAGGAATATAGTCTGTCAAGTCTTGGTCACTCATAACGACTCCTGCAGCATGGATAGAGGTCTGACGAGGATAACCTTCAATCTTTCGAGCAATCTCAAAAGCTTTTTGGTACTCAATCTTACTATTTATGACCTGTCTAAATTGCAAATTCTTTTCATAGGCCGTCGTTAGCGTATCTCGGAAACTGATTTTTTTCGTAATATTTGTTAATTCGTACTCTGGAACACCATAGCGTTTGAAAACATCACGAATTGCCTGTTTTGCTCCAAAGGTCGAATAAGTGACAATCTGCGCCACATGTTGACTGCCATAGCGATCACGAACATAGCGAATGAACTCTGGTCTATAAAGGTCTGGAATGTCGATATCGATATCGGGCATGGTATAGCGTTCACGATTGAGGAAACGTTCAAAAATCAGATTTTTCTCTACTGGGTCAATCCCTGTGATATCAAGTGAATAGGCGACCAAACTACCCACAGCAGAACCGCGCCCCATTCCCATATAGTAGCCTTGGGAACGTCCAAAACGCAACAAATCCCAAATAATTAGGAAATAGTCATCAAAGCCCATATCATGAATAACAGCCAACTCTTCATTTAAACGCTTTTGATAAAGAACTGAGGTTAGCCCCTTGACTATCAGTCCCTGCTCAGCCCTCTCTCTAAGTTCTTCTACTGCAGGCCTTTCAGGGTTAAAGCGAGGGAGTTTTAAACTTGGATCAAGTTGGTAGCTAACATTCCCTATCAAACCTTGGAGATTGGCAAGCGCCTGAGGGAAGCGATTTTTAAACCGAGCTTCTAAATCTGAGGCAGGTAAAAAAATCCCTGGTTGTGAATGCACATCCACTTCTCTCAGACTGATATTATCCTTGACTGCCGACAAGATTTGCAAAACCTGTATGTCTTCTTTCTCAAAAGAGTTGACCTGATACAGTGGAAGAATAGGTTTGGTAAAGACTTCTTGGTGAGTATCGGGACTAACCCCAATAAAATAATCATGACCTAAATCCAGCTGATCGATTCCATCAAAATAAGAAACAATAACAGCAACATCCTCAAGGTGACTGGTAAAGTCAGACCAATTTTTTCGTCCCGTCATTTTTAAAGTGGATAACTTCATCAACTCTTGGTAACCTTTAGTAGATAGAGCTAGAAAACGAAAAGAGATCGCCTTCTCGTCTATAATCAAGGTCATTTCAAGACCAATTAGAGGTTGGATTCCATATTTTCGAGTCACTTCTAAAAAATGATAGGCTCCATAGAGATTATCCACATCCATAATAGCAAGGTGAGAATAACCATAGTTTTTAGCTATTTGTACATATTTTTCAATCGAAACTACACTTTCCATAAAACTATAAACTGTTTTGGTGTCAAGTTGTGCAATCATGAACTCACCTCTCCTATTTTGATATATTTCTATTATACCATTTTACACCCCATATTTCTTAATCAGTCCATTAAGTACGAACTGATCATCCTTATCCAATTCTAAACAGTAGTATAAAACAGATTCTACAAAAATTAATTTATTTTTATATTATTATGTTTTAGATAAAAATTCAAAACATTTTTATACTATATAAAGAATAATAAAACAAACATATATATTTTTTGTGATTTGGAAATCTTTAAACATGAGTATATTTTGTATTTTATTTACTGTAGATTATCATAAGTAACAGTAAATCTATACTCTTTTTTTAAATTTATTTCATTAGGGTTTATTTATTCCATTTTTCCCATTTTTTTGATATAATAAATTTAGTGTTTTTTCAAAGGAGAATACTATGCATTTTAATCAATTCAGCTATCTAGCATTTTCTAGTTCGCAATTGTTAAATGAATTGGAAACGCTAGGGCTAAATCTAACGCCACATCTGCCTTCAAAAAAGCAGTTTGAACACTTCATTCGTTGGAGTTTTTTTACTTACTCCAATACTGACTATGCTCTATCTACAATCTCGATAGATAAGGACACTGACTTTCTGACTTTTTGTCAGTCAGACAGAGAGTTGACTGCAGATATTTTCTATACTGTAGCCTTTCAACTCTTAGGTTTTTCTTACTTGTTTGACTTTGAGGACAGTGATGTTTTTCGTAAAGAGACTGGTTTTCCCATTATATATGGTGACTTGATTGAAAATTTCTATCAGTTACTCAATACTCGCACCAAAAAGGGAAATACTCTTATCGACCAACTTGTCAGTGACGGTCTTATTCCGGAGGATAATGACTATCACTACTTTAACGGTAAGAGTTTGGCTACTTTTTCTAGCCATGATGTCATTCGTGAAGTCGTTTACGTTGAAACTCGTGTCGATACTGACCAAAAAGGGCTACCAGACTTAGTCAAGGTCAGCATTATTCGTCCTCGTTATGACGGACAAATCCCTGCTATCATGACGGCCAGTCCTTATCACCAAGGAACAAATGACAAGGCAAGCGATAAGGCTCTTTACAAGATGGAGGGCAATCTCGAGGTTAAACCTGCTCACAAGATTGAACTAGAGGAACCTCAACTAAATCTAGTCCAACCTAAAGGTCAAGCTGAGCTTGTGTCAGAAACTGAGGAAAAGCTAATGCACATCAACGCTAGCTATACACTCAACGACTACTTCCTTCCACGAGGTTTTGCTAATCTCTATGTCTCAGGTGTTGGTACCAAAGACTCCACAGGTTTCATGACTAATGGAGACTATCAGCAAATCGAGGCTTATAAAAATGTCATCGATTGGCTTAATGGCCGTTGCCGTGCCTTTACCGACCATACACGCCAGCGTCAAGTCAAGGCTGACTGGTCAAATGGAAAAGTAGCCACAACTGGACTTTCTTATCTAGGTACAATGTCCAATGGTCTTGCGACTACAGGAGTCGATGGTTTAGAGGTTATCATTGCCGAGGCTGGCATTTCATCTTGGTACAACTACTACCGTGAAAACGGTCTGGTGACTAGCCCAGGTGGCTATCCAGGTGAGGACTTTGACTCCCTTGCTGAGTTAACCTATTCTCGTAATCTCTTGGCTGGTGACTATATCCGTGGCAATGAAGCTCACCAAACTGATTTGGAAAAGGTAAAAGAACAACTGGATCGCAAGACTGGCGACTATAATCAGTTTTGGCATGACCGCAACTATCTGCTCAATGCCCATAATGTAAAAGCAGAGATTGTCTTTACTCATGGTTCACAGGATTGGAATGTCAAACCGCTTCATGTTTACCAGATGTTTCACGCCCTTCCTGCTCATATAAATAAGCATCTCTTTTTCCATAATGGTTCCCATGTTTATATGAATAACTGGCAATCCATTGATTTCCGTGAGTCCATGAATGCCTTACTGACTAAGAAATTATTGGGACAGGAAACAGATTATCAGCTTCCGACTGTTATCTGGCAGGACAATACCGCTCCTCAGACTTGGTTATCACTTGGTACCTTCGGTGAGCAAGAAAACTTCGAAACCTTCTCACTTGGTCAAGAAGAACAGGTTATTCAAAACCAGTACTCAGATAAAGATTTTGAGCGTTATAGTAAGACATATCAGACCTTCAATACAGAACTCTATCAAGGGAAAGCCAATCAAATTACTATTGACCTTCCTGTAACCAAAGATCTTCACTTGAACGGTCGTGCCCAACTCAATCTTCGTATCAAATCCAGTACAAATAAGGGACTCTTATCTGCCCAACTACTGGAACATGGACAAAAAAAATACCTACAACCTTATCCAGCTGTTTTAAGTGCTAGAACCATTGACAACGGTCGCTACCACATGTTGGAAAATCTTAACGAATTGCCTTTTCGCGAAAATGCACAACGCGTCGTGACAAAAGGCTATATCAATTTGCAAAATAGAAATGATTTACTGTTAGTAGAGAATATTACTGTAGATGAATGGATGGATATCCAATTTGAATTGCAACCAACTATTTACAAGTTAAAAGAAGGAGATACTCTTCGTTTAGTCCTCTATACTACCGACTTTGAAATCACCATCCGTGACAACACCGCTTACCACCTGACTGTCGATCTTGAACAGTCTACACTTCTCTTACCTTGTCAAAAGGTATGATATCAGACTTTCAATATGGAAGATTTCCACTTAAACAGTTGAAACAAACATAAACTTGGTATCAAATGCAATCCCGATATAGGCTTATGATAAGTCTACACGGGAGCTTGGACAAAAGATACTAAGACCCTAACCAACATGTGTACTCATTAATAATACTCGCTACCACACCACATGTTGGAAAATCTCTGTGAATTGACATTTAGTATAAATTCACAACAAGTCGTGACAAAAGGCTACCCTAATTGAATGATTCACTGTCATTAAAGAACATCAATGTAGAAGAACGGATAGATAGCCTATTCATCTACACTCAACTAGTGACAAGTTAAAAGAAGGAGATTTCCTCCGTATAGTTCTTTATACTACTGACTTTGAAATCATCATACGTGACAATACCGCTTACCACCCGACTGACGATTTCGTTCAGTCCACGCTTTCTGTACCTTGTACAAGGAGTAATATTTTATGAATAAATCAGAACACCGACACCAACTCATAAGAGCTCTTGTAACGAAAAACAAGATTCATACTCAAGCTGAGCTACAAGCTCTTCTTGCTGATAACGACATTCAAGTTACACAAGCTACACTTTCAAGAGATATTAAAAACATGAACCTCTCAAAAGTACGAGAAGAAGACAACTCTTACTACGTGCTCAATACAAGTTCTATCTCAAAATGGGAAAAACGTCTCGAAATTTACATGGAAGATGCTCTTGTCTTGATGCGCCCAGTTCAACATCAAGTCCTACTAAAAACCCTTCCTGGACTTGCTCAATCCTTTGGTTCTATCATTGATGCTTTGAGCTTCCCTGATGCTATTGCTAGCCTCTGTGGCGATGATGTCTGTCTTGTCATCTGTGAAAATGCAGAAGGTGCTCAAAAATGCTTTGAAGAACTGAAAAAATTCGCCCCACCATTTTTCTTTGAAGAATAAGAAAATTCCGTGTCTGATGTGGCACGGAATCTTTTTATCTATTTTACTGAGATGGCTTGTCTTTTTTAGTTCGTGTTAATCTCAGGGCACGATTTGGATTGAGACGATTAAATAGTTCTTCCAATTTCTTTTCATTCCAAACATCTGCGGCGGAAACAAAGTTGCCATCAGCATCTCGGAAAGATATCGGTTTATCTCCCATATCAGTCTCCTAGTCTACAAATTCAAACTCAAATTTACCAATTCGGACCAAGTCACCATCTTTAGCTCCACGCGCACGAAGGGCTTCATCAACCCCCATACCACGTAATTGACGGGCAAATTTCATGACTGATTCGTCACGATCAAAGTTGGTCATATTAAAGAGTTTCATCAGTTTTTCACCAGAAAGTACCCATGTAGCATCGTCATCACGACTAATTTCAAAGGCTTTTTCTTCCTCGTCAAATCCATAATAAGCTTCTTCTTCCATATCTGACTCATCATAGAGCAAGAATTCTGGTGTCTTATCTAACAATTCAGCTGTAGCATCCAAAAGTGTAGCCAGACCTTTCTTGGTCAAACCAGATATTGGGAAAATAGCTGGTAGCTCTTCAAATTCATCGTAATTTTCAGCTAATTTCTTCTTGAATTCTTCAAGATTTTCCTGACTTTCAGGCATATCCATCTTATTGGCTACAATAATCTGTGGACGCTCCATGAGGCGAAGATTGTATGACTCCAGCTCTTTATTGATCGCTAGGTAGTCCTCATATGGATCACGGCCTTCGCTAGCTGACATATCAATGATGTGAAGGATGACACGTGTACGCTCGATATGGCGGAGGAACTGGGTTCCCAAACCAACACCTTGACTAGCACCTTCAATCAAACCTGGTAAATCAGCTACTGCAAAGGATTCACCTGATTGGGTACGAACCATTCCTAGATTTGGCACAATAGTCGTAAAATGGTAGGCACCGATTTTTGGTTTAGCAGATGTGATAACACTTAAAAGTGTTGATTTCCCAACAGAGGGGAAGCCTACTAAACCAACATCTGCCAAGATTTTTAATTCCAATTGTAACTCACGTTCCTGACCTGGTTCTCCATTTTCAGAGATTTCCGGTGCAGGATTTTTTGGTGTCGCAAAGCGGATATTTCCACGTCCACCACGACCACCGTGTGCAACGATAAATTCTTGTCCATGTTCAATCAAATCTGTCAAGACCTTGCCAGTCTCTGCATCACGCACAGTCGTACCTTGTGGTACTCGAACTCTGAGGTCTTCTGCACCACGACCATGCATTCCTTTGGTCATCCCTTTTTCACCAGAATCAGCCTTGAAATGGCGATTGTAGCGGAAATCCATCAAAGTACGTAGTCCTTCGTCTACAACGAAGACCACATTACCTCCACGTCCACCGTCACCACCCCAAGGACCGCCATTAGGGACGTATTTTTCACGACGAAAGGCAACCATACCATCGCCACCATTACCAGCCTTGACCTTAATCTTGGCTGTATCTAAAAACATACTCATTTTTTCTTCTCACTTTAAAAAAGGGCTGGGAAATCCCCCAGTCACAAAATTTTCTTGAATCTATTTTATAGATTACTGAGGGCACCAATTGCAGTTGCAAAAATACCCAAAATACTTGCTACTAACATGATAAGTACGATAAGCAAGGTTAATTTCTCAAACATAGTTTTTTTACGTTTTCCATTATCTCCAAATGCCATTTTTATCTCCTTCGTTACATTCTATTTTCTATTATCTTAGCATGAATTTAGCTAGTTTTCAATAGTCACTTGCTACCGGCGCAATAATCCATAAAATGATATAAGCTACAATTCCTGCCCCATAACAAAATGCAAGAACACCCCATATTACGCGAACGATAGTTGGATCCATATCAAGATAATGGGCCACTCCGGCACAAACACCCGCAATCTTTTTATCAAGACCACTTCTCATTAATTGTTTTTTCATGGCTGTTCCTCTTTCTATTCCTCATGGTCTTTCCAATAATCTCTTATGCTGATTAACTGCGTTTTTGAAGCCTTCAGCATGCGTCTAGAGCCTTTTACGGGCACAGCGACCACCTTTTGCGGAAGATACAAAACTGTCTTAAAGATACGCTGGCTGACCGTATCATCTTTTGCTAAATCTTTCTGGAAGTTATTTGAAATAATGGCATCCAGATAAAACTCATGCACTCGTTTTCCAAAGTTCTCAGCTGAAATCTCGTACAATTTCTCTGATAAGGTATGCTCATCCATATCTGGAGTTGCAATCAGGGCTTCCAAAATAGCTCCTGCCAAATCATGTTCCCCATAGTACAAGGTTCCAAACATTTTATCACTGATAAGATTGTCCAGATAAGGATTTCCGTGAGCAATGACAGGTGTTCCACTGGCTAAGCTTTCCAAGTATGTCAAACCTTGCGTTTCACTTGTCGATGCCGAGATGAAGAAATCCGCCGCCTTATAATAAAGAGCCGTCTCACTAGGAGCAATCATCCCTGTAAAGACAACAGAGTTTTGAATCTCTAGTTTCTGGGCTTGCACTTTGAGGTCAGCCAGATAAGGACCGTCCCCAGCTACCACCAGTTTAACCTTGTCTTCTTCTTTCAGAACTTCTGCAAAGGCTGCTAGTACTGCTTGAATATTTTTTTCATAAGAAATTCTGGAAAGACTAAGCAACATCTGTTCGTCCTCTTGAATCCCTAATTTACTACGCAGTTCTTTCAGATTTTCCTGCTTGATTTCCGGACGCTCAAACTTAGCTAATTCAATCCCAGTTGGAATGACCCGTTTTTCTACCTTGACCTTATAGTCAGATAGCAAGTCTCGGACAATCTCACTCGGGCAAATAACCCCATCCACATCATGCAGGAAACCTCTTACTAAGTACTTGACCATACTAGGACGAATCAACATCCCCTTAGCAATATAATGCACGTAGTCTTCGTATTGGGTGTGATAGGTATGGATGACTGGAATCTTCAATTCACGCGCAATCCAAATTCCCAACAAGCCAAGAGAAAATTCTGTCTGAGTATGGATAATATCCAGTTGATATTGTTTAGCAATTTCAAGCGCCTTGCTGAATCCTCGATAGGCAAAGCGGCGATCCTTAAAAGCAAAGAAAGGAACACTTGGAATACGGATGATTTGCCAATCTTCGTAGCGATTGACATCCTTATCTGTCGTAGTAAAGATAAAAACAGCATGCCCCTGCTTTTCAAGTTCTGTTTTCAAGGTTCGAATACTGGTCGCAACACCAGAAACCTGAGGAAAATAGGTATCTGTAAATAAACCAATTCGCATAGATTACCTCACTTTTTACTTTCTCCCTAAAGCGGCTTGTTTCTCATAAAAGTCCAACCAGATTTGTAACAGATGCTCTTCTGAATACTCTCTAGAAATATTCTTAGCTTTTTCTTTCAAATCTTTTAAAGCAGCAGGATTCGCTTGATATTCCAGAATAGCTTCTTTCATCTCTTCTCTGTCTGCTGTAGCCCGATAATTGCCCTCCAAAATTACCTTATAAAGATCTAAATCACGCAACATAATCGGAGCTTCACAACTGGCAGCTTCTAGGATAGTCATAGGAAAGAGTTCATTGTAACTAGGAAGCAAGAAAAGATCCGCTAGGGCATACAATTCGCGCATCCGCTCTGGCGATACAATACCTGGAAAAATCAAATTTTTAGGGGGATTTTCCATGATTTTCTTGTAGCGTTCATAACCATCTGTCATACCACCAAAAGAGAAACCACCTGCCCAGATAAAGGTAATTTGCGGCAATTCCTCAGCCAGACGGATAAAATCGTCAATCCCTTTGCGTTTCTGAACTTGACCAGCACCTACTACGATAAACTGATTGTCACTAAGACCTAGCTCTGTACGCAGTCTCGCTACCTCTTCCTGTGGAAGCGGATGCCATTTTTCCTTGTTGACAAAGTTAGGGATATAGGTCACTTTTTCACGTGGAATACCAGCTGCCACTAAATCCTCAATAAACATAGGATTGACCACCACCAAGTGCTCCATCCGGTTGTAAAAAGAAAATACATAGCGTTTCACAATTCCCTTTATGAAAAATGGAATTTTCAAACTCCCCTCGAGTGTATCAGGTAAGAAATGCACATAGCCAATTTTCCTTCCTGATCGTTTCTTCTGGAATGTTGATAAATAATAGGGGAGATCAATTGTATGAAAGTGAGTCACATCTGCCTCTATTGGAAGATTTTCTGTAACAATCAATTGGTCCTTGGCATCACGGTGAAGAAGACGAACTAATTCACGGTAAGCACCTGAAACTCCTTGTCCTGCTACTTTCTCACTTGAACTCAACATATTGATGCGTAATTTCTTTTTTTCCATAACTACTATTATATCATTTTCTTTGAATAAAATCAGCAAAAGAAAGGAGAGACTAGAGGAAAAGAGGGGGAAATTTCCTCGCTTTTCCAATAATCTCTCACATGTTTTTATTTGTTTACTTAATGCCTAGGGCAATACGTGCATAGCGACTCATTTTTTCAACAGTCCAGGCTGGATACCAAACTAATTTGACCTCAGTATCCGTTACTTCTGGAACCTCTGTCATAGCATCATAAATCTGGTCTGTCAAAAGGTCTGCTAGAGGACAACCCATGGTTGTCAAAGTCATATCAATCTCTGTTTGTCCTGTGTCACCGTCAAAACGAATTTCATAGATCAAACCAAGATTGACAATATCGATTCCCAACTCAGGGTCAATAACTTCTTCCAAGGCTGATAAAATTCGTGTTTTGATGTTTTCAATTTGCTCTTCTGTATAAGCCATATTCATCCTCACTCTTAGTCTTCAATAAAATCACGAAGCGGTTTGCTGCGACTTGGTTGGCGTAGTTTTCTCAAAGCTTTAGCTTCAATCTGACGGATACGCTCGCGAGTCACGTTAAAGACTTTACCCACATCTTCAAGGGTACGCATTTTACCATCATCTAGCCCAAAACGCAGACGCAAAACATTTTCTTCACGGTCTGTAAGAGTATCCAAGACCTCATCCAACTGCTCACGCAAGACGATACGAGTTGTATAGTCCACTGGATTTTCAATCACTTCATCTTCGATAAAGTCCCCAAGGTGGCTATCATCCTCTTCACCGATTGGAGTTTCAAGGGATACCGGTTCTTGGGCAATCTTCAAGATTTCACGAACCTTGTCAGGGGTCATATCCATACGTTCAGCGATTTGTTCTGGTGTTGGATCTTGTCCCAATTCTTGAAGGAGGTTACGCTGTTCACGAACCAATTTATTGATGGTTTCAACCATGTGAACTGGGATACGGATGGTACGAGCTTGATCCGCAATAGCACGAGTGATAGCCTGACGAATCCACCAAGTTGCGTAAGTTGAAAACTTGAACCCTTTAGAATAATCAAACTTGTCAACCGCCTTCATCAAGCCCATATTTCCTTCTTGAATCAAGTCAAGGAACTGCATACCACGACCAACATAGCGTTTAGCAATAGAAACAACCAAACGAAGGTTGGCTTCCGCAAGACGTTGTTTGGCTTCGATATCACCAGCTTCAACAGCAAGCGCCAATTCTTTTTCCTCTTCATTGGTCAAGAGAGGTACGACCCCGATTTCTTTCAAGTACATACGGACAGGGTCATTAACCTTAGCCGAAGTTGAACCAATCAAGTCCTCATCACTGAGTTCTGGCTCTTCTTCAGTGCTAAGAACACGCGCACTTGGATTTCCTTCGTTATCTGTGATAGAAATCCCTGCATCCTGAATTCGTTGCAAGAGATCTTCAATCCCATCAGCATCCAAGGTAAAAGGAATCACCAGACTTGCATTAATTTCATCATCAGTTGCTGTCCCTTTTTGTTTATGATTACGGATAAATTCTGCTACTTGTACATCAAATGTTGTTACTTCTTTTTGTTTTGTTGCCATTATTACTCCATTCTTCTCTTTTGGGAAATTAAACGTTCCAATTCTTCTAGGGCTGTGTCTGTATCTCCTACATGGCTCGCTTCCTGCACCTTCTTTTTGATTCTCATATTGTCCTGATTCAAGAGAGCCTTGTTTCGAGTCATTTCTACTTCACTAAGTTCCTGAGGTGACATCTCAGCAGGCAAATCCTGAGCTAAGACTTGGTACCAAGCTCTTTCAACTTCATCTGTCTGTTCTGCTAAAACTTCCGGAGGAAGATTTCCATACTGGCCAAGCAAGTCATATAAGACCTGAAATTCAGGTGTGTCAAATGCAAAGTCTTCCCTTAAACGGTAATCGTTCAAAACAAGAGGAGATTCCATCATTCGATAAAGTAGATGAGCTTCTGCTCTCATAATAGCTGATAACTGCTTGGTGACAGGCATAGTGATTGACGTCGGTCTGGAAATACCTTCCATGCGATTCTGCCTTTGTGCCTGACGACTCTCATTAACAATCTGCTCAATCTGGGCATAATCAAAGGACGCCAGACTGTCAGCTAAAATATGTATATAGCTGTTTTGAGCAGTAATAGATTTTTCTTGAACAATCAAGGGAGCTATTTTTTCAATAAACTCAATCTGTGCCTGCAGATTTTCACTGTTTTCAGGTTTGTACTGGTGAATGTAAAACTCAATCGGACTAATACGAGTTTTCGTTAACAGATAGGCCAAGTCTTCTGGTCCATTTTTTTGTAGATACTCATCTGGATCCAAGTTATCAGGCATGCTGACGATTTGCACAGGCATATCACCAATTTCGTCCAGCGCTTTCAATGTCGCGGCTTGCCCAGCCTTATCACCATCATAAACAAGAACCAACTTCTTGGTTAACCTTTTTAGATGCTCAACATGCTCACGACTTAAGGCCGTTCCCATAGACGCCACAGCATTTTCGATTCCAGCACGATAGGCTGCAATGACATCCATGAATCCTTCCATCAGATAAATCTCACTGGTTTTTCCAGAAGATTTTTTAGCCCTATCCATATGATATAATTCGTAACTTTTGTTAAAAATTGCAGTCGATCGGCTATTTTTATACTTAGAAGTTTGTGAATCCGTTTTCTGCCAGATACGACCTGAGAAGGCAATAACCTTTCCCTGGTCATTTGTCAGGGGAAACATAATCCGATTGTGAAAGGTATCTACAAATTGATTAGCATCCGAGAGATAAAACAGTCCTGAATCTAGGAAATCCTCATCCCGATACTGACCAGACAAACGTTGATAGAGATAGTTTCGTTCTGGAGGTGCTAAACCAATCCGAAAATGCTTGAGCACTTCATCTGTCAAACCACGCTGATAAAGGTAGTTTCTGGCCTCTTCCCCCATGGTCGTTGTCATGAGAATAGCATGATAAAATTTGGCAGCATCTTCGTGCATATCATAAAGAGCTTGGTGGGGTGAAGCTGATTTCTGTTCACTATAAAGCGGTTTTTCTACCTCTATCCCGACACGCTCTCCTAAGAGCTGGACAGCCTCCATAAAGGGAACCCTTTGGTACTCCTCGATGAACTTAAAGACATCACCTGAGCGACCACAACCAAAACAGTGGTAAAACTGCTTGTCCTCTACAACGTTGAAAGAAGGTGTTTTTTCACCATGAAAAGGACAGAGCCCTAGATAGTTCCGTCCTGCCTTTTGTAAAGAAATCACATCTCCTATGACTTCCACAATGTTGGCATTGTTTTTGATTTCTTCAATGACTTGTTTGTCAACCATACACAATACCTCCATGTTATCATAGTTTCACGTAAACTAGTATAACTTATTTCTGAAAAAAAGTAAACCATTTCATACGCTTTCCGTAATTCTCTTTGCCTATTTTTCTAAATAGAAAATAAAGTTAAAAAACTCAGAAACACTTCCATGTCTCTAAGTTTTGCTTCTCTATTTTTTAAGGAAAATAAAGTTCAGCTATTCAAATAATTGATAGTAGTCTGAGATTTTCATCTTAGATTTTTCTTCATTATTGAGGTCTTGAATTATACGACCTTCCTTCATGACAATCAGACGATTACCATATTTGAGAGCATCTTCCATATGATGAGTAATCATAAGGGCTGTCAGCTGATCTTTCTTGACAAATTCATCTGTCAACTCCATGAGTGCGACACTTGTCTTTGGATCAAGGGCTGCAGTATGCTCGTCTAACAAGAGTAATTCAGGACGCTTCAAGGTTGCCATCAAGAGACTCAAGGCTTGTCTTTGTCCACCAGATAAGAACTCAATCGGTGTATTCAAGTGTTTCTCAAGACCGTTTCCCACTTTTTCAATAGTTGCCTGAAACTCATCCTTATAGCTAGCCAGACGTCGCGGAAACAGTCCACGCTTTTCACCACGAAACTTGGCAATCAAAAGATTTTCAGCCACCGTCATACGGGGAGCTGTCCCCATCTTGGGATCTTGGAATACTCGAGACAGATACTTAGCCCGCTTCTCTGGTGAAAACTTGGTAACATCTTCACCCAAAATACGGATGGTTCCACTGGTTAAGGATAAGGTTCCTGCAATAGTGTTAAAGAGAGTTGATTTCCCAGCACCATTTCCACCTAAAATCGTGATAAAGTCCTGTTCAAAAATTTCTAACGAAACATCATTTAAAATAATCTTTTCTTCATCAAAGCCATTTTTAACAACTTTGGTTGCATTTTTTAATTCTACAATTGCTGTCATTTGCTTAATTTGGCTCCTTTCAAGATTGTTTGCTTAAATGTTGGAATCATGAGGCAAACTGCTAAAATCACGGCGCTGTACAAACGAAGGTAACTTGTATTAAAGCCAAGCGCAATAACTGCCCACACTAAGAATTGATAGGCGATAGAACCCACAACGATGGCAACCAGACGTTCTGCCAAGCTCAAACTCTTGAAAATAACTTCTCCAATAATCAAACTTGCAAGCCCCACAACGATAACTCCGATTCCTCGAGATACATCGGCATACCCTTCTTGCTGAGCAATGAGGGCACCTGCAAGGGCAATCACACCATTTGATAAGACCAAGCCCATGAGCTCCATGCGTCCAGTATGAATTCCAAAACTTCTAGCCATATCAGGATTGTCACCTGTAGCAATATAGGCCTGTCCGAGTTTGGTATCCAAGAAAAAGAGCATGAGAGCAATAACAAGACTGACAAAGATAAGACCTGTCAAAAGTTGGTTCAAATCTGAATCAAAAGGCAAAACATCCTGTATTTGCTTGGTTCCAAGCAATCCTAAATTTGCACGCCCCATAATCAAGAGCATGATAGAGTGACAGGAAGTCATCACCAAAATCCCTGAGAGCAAGGTTGGGATCTTCCCTTTTGTATAAAGAAGGCCCGCTGCCATTCCAGCCAAACAACCAGCTCCAACAGCAACAAGTGTCGCTAAAAAGGGATTCACGCCTTTGGTTATCAAAGTGACAGCAACAGCTCCCCCAAGAGGGAAGGAACCTTCTGTCGTCATATCTGGAAAGTTTAAAATCCTAAATGTCATAAAGATCCCCAGACCTAAAATAGCCCAGACAAATCCTTGAGAAATAATAGATAATACCATCTGTTTCTTAACCTTTTCTATATGATGTCTATTGTAAAAAATTGGAGGAGATGTCCCCAACTCCTCCATTACAGATTATTCAATTACTTGTCCTGCTTCTTTAAGAACAGATTCAGGAATCGTAATACCTAGCTCTTGTGCCAGTTTTTTGTTGATTACTGACTTACCAGTTGAAAAGACATTGACTGGAGTATCAGCTGGTTTTGCACCTTTCAAAACTTGAGCAATCATTTTACCTGTTGCCACACCAAGGTCATGTTGGTCAACTACAACTGATGCCAAACCACCAGCTTCTACCATGGCAGTCGCACTTGGGTAGATTGGTTTTTTAGCTGATTGGTTGCTTGAAACAACAGTTGAGAAGGCTGAAGCAATTGTGTTGTCGATTGGAACCCAGATAGCATCGACCTTGCTAGTCATAACGTTAACTGTTGAAGCAATTTCATTTGTTGAAGGAACTGCAAATGTTTCCACTGTCAAACCTGCTTTTTCAGCATAAGCCTTAAATTCTTCTACCTGTGTTTTTGAATTATCTTCGCTGCTTGAGTAAAGGGCTCCGATTGTTTTCACATTTGGTGTCAAAGCTTTGATGAGTTCAACTTGTTGTTGAGCTGGGTTGTGGTCAGATACCCCTGTAATGTTGCCACCTGGTTTTTTCAAATCTTTGACCAAGTTAGCTCCGATTGGGTCTGTAATAGCAGCCATGATAACCGGTAGTTCTTTTGTGGCACTAGCCAAACCTTGAGCAGCTGGTGTTGCGATACCAACAACCAAGTCATTCCCATTTGCAACCAATTGTTTACTCATTGTCGCAACCTTACTTTGGTCGCCTTCTGAGTTCATAAAGTCAATCTTCAACTGATCATCTTTATAACCTTCTTCTGCAAGTCCATCTTGAATCCCTTTATAAATCAAGTCAAGAGATGGATGGCTCACAAACTGAAGGACACCAACTTTGGCAATTTTCTTTTCATTTTTAGCTTCTGGTTTATTCATTGAAGAGTAAATCAGACTTCCTGCTACTAAGACTGCTAATGCAGCGATAATTCCAATTAAACGTTTATTTTTCATTCTTTTTCTCCTTTTTATTTCCTTTAAAATACTTCACTTATCTAATAATCTTCGAAAATCTCTTCAAACCACGTCAGCGTCGCCTTACCGTACTCAAGTACAGCTTGCGGCTAGCTTCCTAGTTTGCTTTTTGATTTTCATTGAGTATAAACAAGTGACGCCATCGTTTTCTTTCCATACTAACCTCCATCAAAAAAGTCCTCACACAAAAAACTTGTGTGAGGACGTCGATGCGCGGTACCACCTCAATTATAGGGAATTTCCCTATCGCTCTGTCTCGCAATAACGAGATGCACTGTAAGGTGTGCTCACCGAATTTTTATGATTTCAAATTCTAAATAACATTCAGCCCAATTTTCATCATCGCCACTTATCTGTTTTCAGCTACCACAGACTCTCTAAAAAGTTTGAATGATTACTTTTCTGAATGGTTAAATTATATCATTTTTCAACTACTTGTCAAGACTCTTTTAGCATTTTTTTGAAAGATTCAAAAACTTCCCCTATAGAAAAGAGGAAGTTTGAAAGACATCAGCCCGAATTACGCAATCCTGTCGCAATTCCGTTGATGGTTGTATGGATTAATTTTTCTTGATCGCTTGATAATTCTCCTCGGCGTTGACGTTTAATCAACTCCAACTGGATATAGTTGAGAATATTAAAGTAAGGCATACGATAATCCAAACTTGCTTTTAGATATGGATTTTCAGCCAAGAGTTCATCGTAACCTTCGATAGCCAAGATGACTTCCTTGGTGACTTGCCATTCATTTAGAATAGTCTCATAGATTGCTTTTACTTCTTCATCCTCACACAGTTTGGCATATTCAAAAGCAATATTCATATTTGATTTTGACAAGACCATGTCGACATTTGAAAGAAGCGATTGGAAGAAAGGCCAATTTTGGTACATATCTCGTAAGATAGCAATATTCTCTGGATTTTTATCGATAAATTCCTTGAAGCTTGAACCAACTCCATACCATCCAGGGAACATGACGCGACTTTGCGACCATGAGAATACCCAAGGGATAGCTCGCAAACCACCGATTTCAGTAATAGTCTTACGAGCGGCTGGACGAGAACCAATATTAAAGCTTGAAATAGCCTTGATTGGACTTGACTCGAAGAAATAATCATAGAAATGATCATTACCAAAGACCAAATCACGGTAGATATCGTAACTACGGTCCACCACTTGGTCCATAATAGCTTCGTAACGATTTGAGGTGTTGGTATCGCTCTTCTTCTGAGTAATCATACGGTTAATGGCCGCCGAAACCAACATTTCAAGGTTATAGTAAGCTGCGTCTTTATTACCGTATTTATTGCCAATTACTTCACCCTGCTCCGTCAAACGGATACGATCCTTGATTGACTTGAGCGGTTGAGATGTGATGGCTTCATAGGTTGGTCCACCACCACGACCGACAGTCCCACCACGGCCATGGAAGAAGGTAACCTTAACGCCAAATTCATCTCCAATAGCAGTCAATTGTTGTTGAGCCTTGTAGAGGGTCCAACATGATGATAGGTAGCCACCATCTTTATTACTATCAGAGTAGCCAAGCATGATTTCTTGGTAGTTATTACGTGAAGCAATCCATTTCTTAGCAAGAGGAAGAGAAAGGTATTCTCTCATGGTTTCTTCTGAGTGGTCCAAGTCCTCAATTGTTTCAAAGAGAGGAACAATTTGGACACGGGCTCTTTCTTTATCAACTAACCCTACTTCTTTTAGCAAGATAGCCAATTCCAACATGTCTGATACGCTGGTTGCATGTGAAATGATGGTCTGACGAATGACATCATCTCCCAACTTATCTTTCAACTTACGGGCAGCCTTAAAGATTGCTAATTCTTTTTCAAGTAACTCTGATTTTTCAACATGAGTGGCAGAAAGAATACGCGGATCTTCTTCCAATTCTTTCAAGAGAAGCTGGCATTTTTCTTCTTCACCTAGTTCACTATAATGCGAATGAATACCAGCTGATTTCAAGAGTTCAGCTACACAGGCTTCATGAACACTAGAATCTTGACGCATGTCAATAGATGCCAAATAGAAACCAAAAATTTCAACTGCCTGAATTAACTCAACAAAATCACCAGAAATCAGTGCTTCGCCCTTATTTTCTAAAAGGGAATCACGAATAGTAATTAAATCCTTATAAAAACCATTAGCTGTTTCATAGCGAGCCCCAACTTCCTTATCCTCAATCAGATAGGTTTTTGTTGCTTGGATTTTTGATTGAATATCAAACAAGGCACGACGGTAAAGCTCTTTTTCACGATAAATCGAGTTATCCTTGGATTGACGAGCCATTTCTCTGACTTGCTTGCTCACATTGACAATACTGGTTGAGAGAGAGAATTCACGATAAAGTTGGTAAATCTTTTCATCATAGTAGTTCATGATGACTTCACACTGAGTCATAGCAGATTGTTTCAAGGTATCTGCTGTAACAAAGGGATTCCCATCACGGTCTCCACCAATCCACATTCCCATGGTAATTGGTTTAGGATGTTTTAACTCCAAGCCATGTTTTTTAGCCAGACGCTTGTACTCAGCAGTCAAATGAGGAACTGCCTTCAAGAATGAGCTATTGTAGTATTCCATTACATTCGTGATTTCATTGGTTACTTTCAATTTCTTTTCACGAATCATATCTGTCTGCATGATAATCTCAATGTAACGACGGAGATCATTATGCCATTTTTCCTTATTAATCAAACCTAATTTCACATCACGGTACTTACGCAAGAGGGTATGGATATGGTTAGTCAAATCCAACATACTCTTACGTTGCACTTGTGTTGGATGGGCTGTCAAAACAGGGACAACATTCAAGTGTTCTAGAATTTCAACCGCGTTTTCTTTTTCCGCAACCATTTTGATCGTTGCTGATAATTTACCAAGATAATCTTGATCGATATTATTTTGATGGTTGATTTCATAGGCTAAATCCACGTCTTCAGAAATATTAATCAAAAGAGGCAAGATAGAGAAATAGCGTGAAATATAAGCCATTTCATCATTTGTCAGACTAGTAACTAATTGGTTCAAACCTTGATAATCTTCTTGAGTTGACAATTCCTTCAACTGCATGATTTTTTCAAAAGTCTCTGGGGCAAGCATATTTTTAGTGATATCTTCTAACAATTCTGTTAAAATCAATACTTCTTCTTGCACGACAGCTTTATTACTATAGTTTTCTAATTTTTGAAGAGACATAGGTAATCCTTTCCACTCTCAGCTCTACATATAGTTTGATGAGTGAGCTTCTAACTCCTCATATAATTGGGCACGTTTTTCACTTGCATCAATATTTAAGACAAAGGCGATGGCTACAGACAAGACTAGGAGACTGTTCCCTCCTTGTGATAAGAAGGGGAAGGTTACTCCTGTCGAAGGAATAATGCCAGAAATTCCACCGATATTGACAAATACCTGTACCAGCATCATCCCCCCAACCCCAATCGCCATCATAGAATTAAAGGGATTCTTAGCACGAATACCGACTAGGATAATTCGTAAAATCAGGAAAAAGACAAGTGCTAAAATCAAGCTGGCTCCCACAAATCCAAACTCTTCAATAACAATTGAAAATACAAAGTCTGTATGTGCCTCTGGTAAATAACCACGTTTTTCTATTGAATTTCCTAAGCCTAGACCAAACCACCCACCATTTACCATGGCAAAGTAGGAATTTGCAAGTTGGTGGCCTGACCCTGCCAAATCGGCAAAGGGATTAAAGTAGGCACTGAAACGCTTAGCAACGTAACCAAATACTGGAACTTTTGAAAACTTATCAACCCCGATCATAGAGATAGCTGATAAGGATAGGGCTGAAACTCCAAATAATACACCGATAAAGACTATAAACCAACGATGAGCAATTCCACTAACTGTATACATAATCAAGGCGACAAGAACTAGGATGGTAGCATTCCCCAAATCTGGGAAAATAGCTAAACTTCCTATCATTACTAGTAGGACGAAGCGCCAATCATTAAAAGCACGAGGAATCCATTGATTTTGAGTTAAAACTTGAAAATCGTAAATCCCAATTTCATCCTGTTGTTTTGAAAAACGTTGGGCCAAGTACCAGACGATGATAATCTTCAAATACTCTGCTGGCTGAATGGTCAACGGTCCTACTGAAATCCAACCATAGGCTCCATTGACTGGCGTACCAATTAAGCGAGCCAGAGCCAAAAGAATCAGCTCAACAAACATAACAATAAATAAGAGTCGTTCTTTTCTTAAAAAATTCAATTTCAGCTTATATATCAAGGCAATCAATATTAAACTAAGTATCCAAAACATTCCCTGACTTCGAACCAATTGGAGGGCACTTTTACCTTCTTCGATAAGAATAGCACTGGTTGTAGAATAAACTACAATCAAGCCCAAAATAGATAAAAGCAAGTAAGGAACTAGAATAGAATAGTTTAACAGGTGCCTCTTACTAATCTTCATAGTATCACCAATCTAATGAGAACAAAAGAAATTATTCCCAAATTCCGTTTATTTTCTAGTTTTGATTGCTATTATACCATTTTTTCCGAAAGAAAAAAACTCTTACCCTCAAGATAGAAGATTTTCTCATAAGAAAAAGAGCACTTGGCTCTTTTCTGTTTTATTCTTTTGAAGAACTGCTTGAGCTTGAATCTCCACCACCGATGTATTGAGTAAAGATATTTTGGAAGGCTTGGTCTTTAACCTTGATGTTGGCTGCTTGCAATTCTTTTCCGATAATGCTTTGAACAAATGATGCGTCATTTTGTTTTTGAGTCAAGATAACAGTTTTCAATTTTTCTTTGTAGTCATCGATATTAGATGATTTTTCTGTTTTCTTAATGAGTTTCACAATGTAATATTGGCTACTGTAGGCTTGTGTTCCAGTAACACTAATTACATCAGAAACACCATTTACATCTAAAGCAAAAGCTGCTTTCTTAACTTGATCTGGTACTTCTGTTGAAGCTGAATCAAAAGTGATTTCTCCACCATTCGCTTTAGTTTTCTCATCTGTTGAATTATCTTTGGCTAATTGAGCAAAGTCTGCATCACTAGCCTTGGCTTTTTCGAGGACTTCTTTCGCTTTATCCTCATTATCAAGACGGATAATTTGAGCAGTCACATCTGGAGTGTATTCGTCAAAGGCCTTCTTGTAAGCATCATCTGTCAATTCAGCTTCTGCTGCTTTCTTAACTGCCAACTCAACCAATTTACTTGTACGAATTTGAGCTTTACGTGTTTCAAGAGTCATTCCTGCTTGCGATAAGACACGTTGGTAGTTCTCACCATATTGTTTCTCTTCTTCGGCAATAGTATCGTTGACTTCTTTGTCATCTACTTCTGAGCCATATTGCTTCTCAAATACTTTTTGGATGGTCATGTTCAACAACACTTGTTGAGCTGAAGGATTGCTTTTCACTTGCTCATAAAATTGATGTTCTGTGATGACATCCCCTTTCATGCTGATAAGATCTGCCCCTTCTGAACCTTTCGAACAAGCTGCTAAAGTTGCTACTGATAATAGTGTAATGGCACCTGCCAATAGTTTTTTCTTCATGTCTACTCCTTTGAGATAAGTGTTACCCTATCTATTTTACTATATTTTCTTAAATTTTTCTGAAAATCATTCGCTGTCAGGCAATTGAACATCTGCTACATTTTTACGAAGCATGAGAATGCCATCTCCCAGAGGTACTAGTGTTGCGGTGAGTCCTGGATTGTCTAAGGTTGCATCAAATAGTCTTTGAAGTCCTCTGTAAATAGTTCGCTGACCTCGACGAACTTCCATAATATCCTTGGCAACATCACCACCTTGGAAAATATCATCCAAGACGACCACACCTCCAACGACCAAATGTTTGAGGATTTCTGGCAGAAAGACGATGTATTTAGACTTGGCAGAATCCATAAAGACGAAATCATAGGACTCTGTCAAGGTAGATAAGACATCTACCGCATCTCCTTCTAGGAGTGTAATTTGCTTGCGACTGTCAAACTGGGCGAAATTTTCCTTGGCAAATCCAATCATTTCTGGATTGCGGTCAATGGTTGTAATCTTGGCCTTTGGAGCATGGTCTGCCATCAAGAGGGCTGAAAAACCGATGGCCGTCCCAATTTCCAGAATGTTTTTAGGTTGTATGGTTTCCATGAGAAAACGGAAATAAGCAACCGTTTCATGGGGAATAATGGGAATATTTTCCTTGCGGGCAAAGTCTTCCAATTCTTTCAAAGACCCTGTGACTTGCTTTTGGCGCTGACGCATCAAGTCTACAATTTCTTCCTTGACGACAGGGCGACGCATGTTATGGTTGGCATTTTTACTATACGATTCAACCATCTTATGCCAATCCCAATTTTTCAACAAGGGCTTCAAACTCATTCAAACGACGTTCAAAGACTGCAAAGGCAGCGTTGAGATAGTCTTCCTTCTCCATATCAACACCAGCTTTTCTCATGACATTAAGTGGATAGTCAGACTTACCTGCCTTGAGATAGTCGATATAACGGTCACGGTCTTCTTGACTACCATGAACAATCTTTTCAGCCAAGGCTGAGGCTGCTGCAAAACCTGTTGAATATTGATATACATAGTAGTTATAGTAGAAGTGTGGAATGCGAGCCCACTCGTATTGGATTTCAGGATTGTCTTCCTTACTCAAACCATAATACTCTTGGTTCAAGTCTGCGTAGAGTTTATTTAGGAAATCACTTGTCAAGACTTCACCATTTTGATCCGCTTGGTGAATCGCGTGTTCAAACTCAGCAAATTGAGTTTGGCGGAAAACTGTTCCACGGAAACCATCTAGGAAGTTATTGAGAATAGCAAAGCGCGTTGCATCATCTTCCACTTCTTCCAATAATTTCTCCGTCAAGATATTTTCATTGGTAGTTGATGCAATCTCAGCCAAGAAGATAGAATAATCTCCGTAAACATAAGGCTGAGTTTCACGAGTATAGCTTGAATGCATACTGTGACCTGTTTCATGAACAAGAGTAAAGAGATTGTCTAGATTGTCCTGCCAGTTAAGAAGCATGAAGGCATTTGTATCGTAAGAACCACCAGAGTAAGCCCCTGAACGCTTGCCTTGATTTTCATAAACATCAATCCAACGCTCACTGAAGGCACGTTTAACACGGCTCAAGTAATCCTCACCCAAGACTGACAAAGCATCTTCTGCCTTTTTCAAGGCTTCTTGGTAGGTAAAACTATATTCAACAGATGAAAGCGGTGTGTAGACATCGTACATCTTGAGGTCTGAAATCCCCAAAATCTTTGAACGAAGCTCTAGGTAACGATGCAAGAGTGGCAAATGCTTGCGAACTGCTGCCACCAAATTGTCATAAACACTCTCTGGAACAAAATTGGCTGCTAGGGCTGCATGACGAGCGCTCTTGTAGTTGCGAACTTTGGCACGGTAGTTTTGGACCTTAATATTGGTTTGCAAGGTTTTGGCATAGGTATGTTGAAATTGCTCATAAGTCGCATAAAGGGCTTGATAGGCACCACGGCGAACCTCACGATTTTTAGACTCCATCAAACGTGTGTAAGTCCCATGAGAGAGTTGAACTTCCTTACCATCATCGTCAAGAACATAAGGGAAAACAATATCCGCATTGTCCAAGATAGCAAAGGTTTCACTTGCTGAACCAAAGATTTCTCCAGCTCCAGCCAATAGCTCTTCTTCGCGTTGTGATAGAACGTGATCCTTGCCTTGCAAAAGTTTGTCAAAATAGTGTTGATAAACCTGCAATTTTGGTTGAGCTTCTAAAAAGTCAGCATACTGCTTTTCGCTGATTTCCATAAATTCAGGTTCATAGAATGAAAAAGTTTGGTCTAGCTGGCTGTAGAGAGTCATGGCCTTGGCATAGTACTCCTGATACTTGGCTTCACGCGTGTCTTGGTCATTTTTCATATGTGCATAGACATAAAGTTTTTCAACTTGGCGTTCCAAGTCAAGTGAGAATTCCGTAATCTCAAGCAAACTGTCTGCACTGTCCAAGAGATGCCCCTCATACTGAGATGCTATTTGTACTTTTTCAGTTAAATCTTTCAAGGCTTCTTCCCAAGCCTGGTCAGTTGGGTAAATCGTTGATAAATCCCATGTATCTTTTTCATTTATTTCATGTCTTTGTAATACCATTAGATTCCTCCATCTTTTCTATTCTACCATATTTTTCAAGAAATATTGCTGATAAAAGGCTGGTGGATAGAGCTTTTGCCAATCATTTTGAGAATTTTCTTGGTAATAGGTTTGAAAATACTGATAATAGCTAGTCAAATCTTGCTCAATTTGGCAAAACTCACCTACTAGCGGTCGAATTTGTGGATACCATTCTTTTAGCCCATAAGTCAGGAGATTTTCTCCCTTTTGATAGGCTTCGGCTTGTTCTTTCATCCAAAAAGGATTTTGATAATAGAGTTGTTGTCGGATATAGCGACAGATGTTCTTATCCTCAGACACTGTAAAATGAGATATTTTTTGTTTCTTATAGGGAATACGTAATATCTCCAGTAGCTTACCTTGACCATAGGGAAATTCCTTAATCTGATAATGGAGTTTACCTCGGAGATTTTGATGAATCAGGTATTTGAGTCTTAAAACTTGTTTTTCACTGTCTAATTCCCAAACATAAAAGCCCATGTTTTGACTGAAATAGAGAAAACCTTCTTGCAGACGAGTCAACCGCTCTTTGAGCCAAAGTTTTTCCCCCAGCAACCACAGTACTTGGTAACCCTGACTACGATAGCCCTCACTACGCTCTTTAAGAAGTTTTTGTGACAAGGGACTACACTGAACCTCTAGAGCAAGATGACCATTTACAAATACATCCGCAATCTGTTTAAGCTCTGGAAGAGGGTATTCTAATTGCACCTCTGCCTCTTTTTTCAACCAGTGATAGAGGACTTCCTTATTTGCCAGGTGTTCTGGACTTTCATTTTCAGAGGAAAAATCACAGTCTTTTAAGGTTTTGTGGGCAAAATGGGCCCGGACACTTAGTCCTTGACGCAAACGGAGCTGACCTCCACAAGCTGGGCAGGTGTATGCTTGCTTCTCAAGCTTATCCTCTAACACATTTACCAATTCTCCCCTAGAATCTCTCGCAACAAACATGATTTCCCTCCTTTTCTATATTATTCGTAAAAAAGAAAAAAGATCAGGAAAATTCCTAATCTTCATTCATGTTTATTTGATTTTCTTAGCTAGCATGGTCGCAAAGCGTAGTTGAATACGATTGCCATTCTCATCGCGACGGTGAAGATGGCCAGGATTTTCATTGTACTTAACCAATTCCCAGTCCTTGTAATAGTCTGCCAATTCTCCTTCTTTAAATGTGAATGGGAAGTTCACAGAGCAAGGATAATCCTCCGTGTCCATAGCACAAACGATAAGATTGTAACCACCAACACTGGTTTTCTCCTGCATATTTTGAATAATAGCTGGAATGCGGTCCGCTTGTAGAAACATGAGAACAACTGTTGAAACGATAAAATCATATTCTTTCCCAATACTGGCTGAATTGATATCGTAAAGACCAACAGGCATATCTAGGTCTTCCTGCTCAACAATGCTTTGCAAGATTTCAAGAGATAATTCATTTTGATCTACAGCTGTCACATCAAAACCATTCTGTGCAAGAAAGAGAGAGTTACGGCCCTGACCACAGCCCAAATCCAAGGCTTTCCCTGGTTTTACTGTCTGCATTGCCTCTAGGACCTCTGAATGAACAGGATTGGTATTGTATTTCTTAGGAAAATAATCCTCAGGTTTACAATAAAATTCCAAGTACCATTCTACATCGTCTGTTACAGCCTCCACTCGGTGCCAGGCTTGTGGTTGCGCCATTGGATTGTCAGCCCCTGCTTCAAATAGGTGTTCAGCTAGAACCTCACCATCCTCTGTCAATTCAATAAACTTGAGAGTTCCTTTTAAAACAGTAATCTTGCCCCAAGTCCCAACCTTGGTATTGTGCTTTTGCTGAACAGCCTCTGGCATGGTTTCTTTAGTCCACAAAGGCATGCGTTTATAGGCAACTAGTTTTTCCATCTTCATTCCTCTTTTTATCGCTGATTAACAGCTTTCATAACACGCGCGATGTCGCGGTTTTGCTCACGTCGTTTGATAGACTCCCGTTTATCGTAGTCATGCTTCCCTTTAGCTAGGCCTAAAAGGAGCTTGGCATAGCCATCTTTGATATAGACTTTAAGGGGAACCAGGGTCATTCCTGTTCCTTTAGTCTCTTGTTCCAATTTTTGAATTTGCTTTTTATGGAGTAAGAGTTTTCGACGACGTTCTGGTTCTTGGTTCCAGATATTGCCCTCTTCGTAAGGAGCGATATGAACATTGCTCAGCCATACCTCCCCATTTTTTACTTGGGCAAAGCCATCCTTGAGATTGATTCGAGCTGCTCGTACACTCTTGATTTCAGTTCCAGTCAGGACCATCCCTGCCTCTAGCGTATCTACGATTGTATAGTCGTGACGCGCCTTTTTATTTTGTGCGACGACCTTTCCCTCGCCCTTTGCCATGCTTGGCTCCTTTCTTAGCTACTTCCTTGTAAAAAGGTTTCTTGCCCTTTTTCTTCTTGTCTTTTTGTGAATGCTTGCGCTTATCATTTGAGCGTCCTGATTTTCTCTTGTCTTCCTTCTTATCTGAACGACGATTTGAACCACGCCCTCTGTCTTTGCAACCAGCTTGTTTCAAGCCTTTTTCAATCACATCAAACTCACTTGGGATGTAAGAAAAGTCAATTTCACCCGTCATCTTGTCGGCTCTTTCAACTCGGATACGGATTTGCTGACCTACACGGAAGGTTGTACCCGATTTCTCCCCAAGCAGGGTCAAATCACGTTCATTGAAATGATAAAATTCAGGTAGATTAGTGATGTGAATCAAGCCCTCAACTGTATTCGGCAATTCAACAAAGAGACCAAACTTGACAATACTTGATACAACCGCATCGTATTCTTCGCCTACGTATTCTTCCATATACTCAGCCTTTTTCATGGCTTCGACTTCACGCTCAGCCTCAATGGCACGACGTTCACGGTTGGAAGACTGGGTCGCAATCTCTGGAATCACTTGCTCAAAATGCTCTGCTATTTCCTTAGAACGGCTGTAATCACGAATCATACGGTGAACAAGAAGGTCTGGATAACGACGAATCGGACTGGTAAAGTGAGTGTAATAGTCAGCAGCAAGGCCATAGTGGCCGTGATTGTGCTCCGAATAGCGAGCCTGCTGCATAGAGCGAAGAAGCATCATGGACAATACATCTGCATAAGGTTCCCCCTCAACAGCACGCATGATGTCTTGGAGGGCCTCCTGGCTAATCTCACTGGCAGTCCCATAAATACGCAAGCCAAAACTCGAAGCATAATCAATAAACTTCTGAACTTTTTCAGCCTTAGGCTCCTCGTGAATTCGATAGATGAAAGGTAGATCCAGCTTGCTAAAATGCTCGGCAACTGTTTCATTGGCCATCAGCATAAAGGATTCAATCATGCGCTCAGCAACACCACGCTGACGAAGAACGATATCAACAGGCTTACCTTGCTTATCCACTAAAATCTTAGCTTCATTGGTATCGAAATTGAGGGCACCACGTTTCACACGCATGTTTTCTAAAATTTCATGAAGCTTGGCCATGAGTTCGATACTAGGGACAATTTTCTGATATTCTTGTCTCTTTTCCACGTCGCCAGCTAGAATATCATTAACATCGTTATAGGTCATACGGAAGCTTGTCTTGATTACCGTTTGTGTAATGGTGTAATTGACCACACGACCATGTTTATCAATCTCCATAATGGCAGACTGGGTTAGGCGATCAACTTGAGGATTGAGGGAGCAGATACCATTTGACAGTCGTTCTGGAAGCATTGGGACCACACGGTCTGTCACATAGACAGAAGTTGCACGATTAAGGGCTTCCTTATCAAGGGCAGACCCCTCAGTCACATAGTAGGAAACATCTGCGATGTGAACACCGAGCTCCAAATTCCCATTTTTTAAAGCCTTGATATGCACCGCATCGTCCAAGTCTTTGGCGTCAGCACCGTCAATGGTAAAGGTAATCTCATCTCTTAGATCCAGACGGCCTTCCATATCCTTTTGAGACGGAACATCAGGCACACTTTCTGCTTCCTTGACAACAGCCTCTGGAAATTCTGAGACAATGTCCATAGACTCCAAAACCTCAAGAACATCAATTCCGACATCCGTTGAATGCCCCACCACATCTAGAACACTCGCGACAAAGAAATCATGTTTCTTGCTTGGGTATTTGTCGATAAAGACCTTGAGAACTTCTGTTCCCTCCAGTTTAAGGGCTGGTTTTTTTACATAAATCGGTTGGCTGATTTTCTGATTTTTCGAACGGATGTAGCCAGCATACTTAGGTTTTTCCTGATCTAGAACGATTTGACCGACAACAGTTGTCAAACTGTGTTCTAGGATATCGATAATTTTGGCTTCCGCCGCTGTTCCCTTGTTACGATCAGCGACTTTCTTGATGACAACCTCAACAGTATCGCCATCAATAGCATAGTTGACATCGTTTTTACCTACAAAAAGGTCGTCCTCCTCGCCTTCTAGACTGACAAAACCAAAGCCATTTTTATGGGCATGAAAAATCCCCTTGAGAGTAATCTCATGTTTTTTCTTAACTTCTAAGGTCAGAGTACCATCTTCTTCAAAACGAATCTGGTGCTTTCTTTCCATTAAGGATAAGGTTTTAATCAACTCACGAAAATCCTTGGAACCGTCTTTTCCCAAAGCCTGAGCCAAGTCATTGACAGTTACCTTTCCCTTATCTTGCAAATATTCTTTTATTCTATCTTTCATATTTTCTTTCTAGATTTTTTATTTTCTTTTACTGTAAAACCTTCTCAAACATCATTTAAAAATAAAAAGAGGCAAAGACCTAGTCCTGCCCATTATTTTCTTATCTACTTGATAATACCGTCAATGCTAAGGCAATGGCTAGCCAGAAAAAGACTAAAATCCCTGTCAAACGCTGCATTACAGCCTCAAAACCGCGTGCTTTACTGCGTTCAAACAAATCACCTGAGCTGGCATCAAATACATTGCTGGATTGGTTTTTAGTTGGTTGCATGAAAATAGCAATTACAATCACAACAGATAATACTAATAAAATGGTTAATAATAGGTTATACATATCAAACTCCTTAAAATCCCTATTATTTTACCATAAATTCTACTTAGATTCAAGATGTAAAGTTACTTTTCTTTCCTTTGGACAATATTTTAACACCTCAATCTTGTCTGGATGAGTTTTGGAGTTCTTACTGGTTAGATAATTCATGCTGCCACAAGAGGAGCACTTGAGATTAATTTTTACTCGCACTAGATTTCCTTTACTTTTAATAATGTTCGAAATTGAAGAAGGTTAAAGAGACAACTAAAGGCAACACAAAGGCTTGTCGCATAAAAGACTGCATGGTAGCCAAATTGACCTGCTACTGCAGAACCTGCCATAGGCCCAACGACACCTCCCAGATAAAAGAATACCTGATTAAAGGCAAAGACCCTCGAAATGCCGGCTTTGGGGGTCATTTAACTGAGAAGGGCATTAACTCCGGGAATCAAGGCACCGGTTCCCAATCCAAAGAGGAAACGATAGAGTCCTAGTTGAAGCGGGCTAGAGGCATTGGCACAGAGGAGATAGATGATGACTGAATAAAACTGGGCTACAACCAAGAGGCGATGGTTCCCCACCTTGTCACCTAGCTTTCCCATGACTCCTGCACTCATCATACTGGAAAATCCCATACTGGATACAATCAAACCAGATACAAAAAGAAGATTCTCTGTCTGGCCTAAGTCGCGTACATACAGAGCTAAGATAGGGCCGATTGATTGGGCTGAAAATTGGATGACAAAACTGGTCAGAAAGAGGTTGACCAAAAGATAGGGATATTTAACTGATGTAAATAATTCCTTTGTTGGGATGGCCTTTTCCTTGGCTACTGGTTGAAAATCTTCCTTAATAAATAAAATAGTTAAAACAGCAGCTAAGAATAGGAAACTACCAACCAGTAAGAAAACAGTACGGATGCCAAATAATTCTGCAATAAAGCCACCGATAAAGGGACCCGTTAGAGTGCCTGCAACTACGCCAGTAGACAAAGTCCCGAGAGCAGATCCTGATTTCTCCTTGGGAACCTGACTGGCTATCAAGGCCGTTGCATTGGGAACAAAACCCGCAAATACACCGTTTAGTAAACGGAGAAAGATTAACCAATAAATATTTGGGACAAAGGCTAAGCCTCCCATAGTAATGGTCATGGCCAGGCCAGCCCGAATCATCATGGGTTTTCGACCGTATTTATCAGCAAGGATACCCCAGATAGGAGAAAAGAGTGCTGCGGAAATAGCAGAGACAGAAATAGCTAAACCTGCATAAAAAGCAGCTTGATCACTCCCTACACCCAGATTTTCCACAAAGATGGGCATAAAAGGCACAACCAAAGAAATACTGGCTCCAGTCAGAAAATTACCAAACCAGGCAATGCGCAAATTATCCTTCCAGTTAATCTCTGTCATATTGCTTACCTCCCTCGAGAAGGATACGCACTTGAGTAAGAAGCTGGTCCAGATTGCCATTATTGTCTAGAACATGGCTAGCTAAACCTTTCTTTTGCTCTAAAGGCCACTGGGCTGCCAGACGAGATTCAGCTTCATTTTTGGACAACTGGTCTCTTTTCATTAAACGTTCTACTTGGGTATCTCGGTCCACATAGACCAACCACGTCTCATCAAACCAAGCGCTGTAGTCCTGCTCAAAAAGCAGGGGAATATCCATGAAAAAAATCTCTTCTGTCTGAACCAACTGGTCTCTCAAAGTAGCCAGTTCTTCACGAATAATCTCCCCTTGGATTCGCTTAGACCATTCTCGTTCCTCAGGATTTGAAAAGATGAGACTAGCTAGGAGAGGGCGATTGAGTTCTCCATTTTCTAGAATGATTTCTTGACCAAAATGCTGAACTAGAGCCTCAAACAGACGACCACCAGGTTTCTGTAGTTGGTGGACGACTGCATCGGCATCCACCACTTGAAAACCTTGCTGTCTAAGAAAATTTGTCACAGTTGACTTACCCGAGGCAATTCCTCCTGTGATTCCGATGATTTTTCCCATCAGTCCCTCCTTTGACAGTTTGGACAAAAGTGGGTGCCTCGTCTGCCTAGTTGGATTTTTTCAATCACAGTGCCACAGCGTACACATTCTTGACCAGCCTTGTCATAGACCTGATGAAAATCCTGCATGGTTCCATCTTCCCCAAAGGCATTGGTATAAGTCCGAATGGTGGAACCACCTTTTTCAACAGCCTGACCCAAAACAGCGATGGTCTGGTCATGAATGGCTGTCGCTTCTGCTACTGTCAAAGTTTGCGAAGGTCTTGCTGGATGAACCTGAGCTCGCCAGAGGACTTCATCCACATAAATATTGCCAAGACCAGCAACCAAGGTCTGGTCTAAAAGGTGGGATTTGATAGGCTTTTTGGACTTGGCTAGAGCAGTTTGAAAGACCTGCAAATCAAATTCTTCTTCGTTTGGCTCAGGCCCTAATTTTTTAGAAATAAAGTAGGCTTCTAAAAGATCAGGGGCCAAGAGTTCCATAGTACCAAACTTGCGTACATCCTCATAAACAAGCATTCCACCGTCCTCAAACTGGAAGAAAACATGGGCATGCTTGCGTTCAGGAACCTGGTCCGGATAATAAAAATACTTGCCCTCCATGCGCAAATGGGAAATCAAGACCTTGTCTGTCAAGTAGAAAAGCAAATATTTTCCACGACGCCCCATTGACTCAACAATCTGACCAGGCACTTCCTTTTGAAACTCGTCCAAATCCGTCTTAATCATCTTGGGATAACGAATTTCCATACTCGAAATCTTCTTACCCAAAATCAATTTTTCTAAGCCACGGCGAACAGTTTCAACCTCTGGTAATTCAGGCATAAGTCCTCCTTCTGTAAAAACAAGAAGCAGGCATGAGCCCACCTCTACTTAGTATTCTTTTTCATTATAGCCAAAGTCAGCCAAATCTAGTTTTTTATCACGCCAGTTTTTCTTAACCTTGACCCAAGTTTCTAGGAAGACCTTGTCTCCTAGCATGAGCTCGATATCACGACGGGCCATGCTACCAATTTTCTTAAGCATAGCGCCACCTTTACCGATGATAATCCCTTTCTGACTATCGCGCTCCACCATGATGGTTGCACGGATGTGCACCTTGTCTGTCTCTTCGTCTCGTTTCATAGAATCCACAACTACAGCAACTGAGTGAGGAATCTCTTCACGCGTTAAATGAAGAACCTTCTCACGAACCATTTCTGAAACCAAGAATCGTTCTGGATGGTCTGTGATTTGATCAGATGGGAAATATTGGAAACCTTCGTCCAGATTTTCACTCAAAATATCCACTAGACGAGAGACGTTATTCCCTTGAAGAGCTGAGATTGGAACGATTTCCTTAAAGTCCATTTGATTACGAAAATCATCAATCTGAGACAAAAGCTGGTCTGGATGAACCTTATCGATCTTGTTCACCACCAGAATAACAGGAACCTTAGCAGCCTTGAGACGCTCGATAATCATATCGTCCCCCTTACCACGCGCTTCATCAGCAGGCACCATGAAAAGAACGGTATCCACTTCACGAAGGGTGCTATAGGCAGATTCGACCATGAAATCTCCGAGAGCTGTTTTAGGTTTGTGAATCCCTGGTGTGTCGATAAAGACAATTTGCTCCTTATCAGTTGTGTAAATTCCCATAATTTTGTTGCGCGTTGTCTGCGCCTTGTCACTCATAATGGCAATCTTTTGCCCCATGACATGATTTAAAAAAGTTGACTTCCCAACGTTGGGACGTCCTAAAATGGCTACAAAGCCTGATTTAAAAGTCATAATTTCCTCTTGCTATTTAAAATAATAAATCCCAGATTCGTGGGAGAAAAATCAATGCGCCTGTTAAGGCTGCGAAAAGAGAGACCACTAATACCGCGCCAGCCGCCATATCCTTGGCATTTTTAGCCAGCATAGAAAAGTGATAGTGACTGGCCAAATCCACCACATTCTCGATAGCAGAATTGATAATTTCAAAGGCTACTACCAAAAAAATGCTCAATAGGAGAAAGAGCCATTCGATTCGTGACACCTGAAAAACAAAACCTGCGAGGATGACCACGAGAGCCGTCACCGCATGTTTTCGCATATTGCGTTCTTCCTTTATGGCAGTAAAAATTCCTGTAAGAGCAAATTCTAAACTGGATATCAGGTCACGATTTTTCCATTTTCGTTTATTGTCTTGTGAGTCCATAGGCTGTCAAAATTTCTTCTTGTAAACCGAACATCTCCGCTTCTTCTTCCGGAGTGTAGTGATCATAGCCGTTAATATGTAAAAAGCCGTGTACTGCCAAGAAGCCCATCTCACGCTCAAAGCTGTGGCCATATTCCTCAGCCTGCTCATGAGCCTTATCAATAGAGATGAACAATTCCCCAATATAGGCATCAAACTCAGACATCATCTCTGCTAATTCTGGATTTTCAAGCAAATCTTCTTCGTCAAAGGCAATTTCCAACTCTGGTTTATATTCAAGGCTGATGACATCTGTCGGACGGTCGGTGTCACGGTACTCCAGATTGAGTTCATGACTACGCTCATTGGTCACAAAGGTAACTGCCATCTCCTTGTCTTCTTTTCCTAATTTTTGGGCTGCAAATTCCAAAATCTCTTGGGTTTGTTGCAACATTTCTTTTGAAACTTGACCAGTTTCATCTACCATTTCAATATACATGTGCTTCTCGTTTCTCTTTACTTGGCTTTATTATACCACATTTCCATGATTTTATTCTACCTTTTTGATATAATACTATGGAATACAATCACAAGGAGAGAACGATGTCATTTGACGGATTTTTTTTACACCACATGGTTGAGGAATTGCGAAGAGAATTAGTGAATGGTCGCATTCAGAAAATCAATCAACCTTTTGAACAAGAGTTGGTCTTGCAAATCCGTAGCAATCGCCAAAGTCATCGCCTGCTCCTTTCTGCCCATCCAGTTTTTGGACGCATTCAGCTGACCCAAACAACTTTTGAAAACCCAGCCCAGCCTTCTACCTTTATCATGGTTTTAAGAAAATATTTGCAGGGTGCCCTGATTGAGTCGATTGAGCAAGTGGAAAATGACCGTATTGTGGAAATTACGGTTTCTAATAAAAACGAGATTGGGGACCATATTCAGGCTACCTTGATTATCGAAATTATGGGGAAACACAGTAATATTCTACTGGTCGATAAAAGCAGTCATAAAATCCTCGAAGTTATCAAACATGTTGGCTTTTCACAAAATAGCTACCGCACCTTGCTTCCTGGATCGACCTATATCGCTCCGCCAAGTACGGAAGCTCTCAATCCTTTTACAATCAAGGACGAGAAACTTTTTGAAATCCTGCAAACACAGGAAACGACAGCTAAAAATCTTCAAAGCCTCTTTCAAGGTCTGGGACGCGATACGGCAAATGAATTGGAAAGGATACTGGTTAGTGAAAAACTTTCCACTTTCCGAAACTTTTTCAATCAAGAAACCAAGCCATGCTTGACTGAGACTTCCTTCAGCCCAGTTCCTTTTGCAAATCAGGTGGGAGAGCCTTTTGCCAGTCTTTCTGATTTGTTGGACACCTACTATAAGGATAAGGCTGAGCGCGACCGTGTCAAACAACAAGCCAGTGAACTGATTCGTCGTGTTGAAAATGAACTTCAGAAAAACCGCCACAAACTCAAAAAACAGGAAAAAGAGTTACTGGCGACAGATAATGCTGAAGAATTTCGCCAAAAAGGAGAATTACTGACAACCTTCCTCCACCAAGTGCCTAACGACCAAGACCAGGTTATCCTAGACAACTACTACACCAACCAACCTATCACAATAGCTCTTGATAAGGCCTTGACTCCCAACCAGAATGCCCAACGCTATTTCAAACGTTACCAAAAACTCAAAGAAGCTGTCAAATACTTGACTGATCTGATTGAGGAAACCAAGGCAACCATTCTCTATCTGGAAAGTGTGGAAACTGTTCTCAACCAAGCTGGGTTGGAAGAAATCGCTGAAATCCGTGAAGAATTAATCCAAACTGGCTTTATCCGCAGAAGACAGCGGGAGAAAATCCAGAAACGCAAAAAACCAGAACAATATCTAGCAAGCGATGGCAAAACCATCATCTATGTCGGCCGCAACAACCTACAAAACGAGGAGCTAACCTTTAAAATTGCCCGCAAGGAGGAACTTTGGTTCCATGCCAAGGATATTCCTGGAAGCCATGTTGTCATCTCAGGCAATCTTGACCCATCTGATGAAGTCAAAACAGACGCGGCAGAACTGGCCGCCTACTTCTCTCAAGGTCGCCTGTCAAATCTGGTGCAGGTAGATATGATTGAAGTCAAGAAACTCAACAAACCAACTGGCGGAAAACCAGGCTTTGTCACTTACACAGGACAAAAGACCCTCCGTGTCACACCAGATCCAGAAAAAATCGCATCCATGAAAAAATCCTGATTTTACTTGAAATCAGGATTTTTAACTTATACTCAAATAATATTCATACTCAATGAAAATCAAAGAGCAAACTAGGAAGCTAGCCGCAGGCTGCTCAAAGCACTGCTTTTAGGTTGTAGATAAGACTGACAAAGTCAGCTCAAAACACTGTTTTGAGGTTGCAGATAGAACTGACAAAGTCAGTAACCATATATAATCCAAGGCAACTCTGACGTGGTTTGAAGAGATTTTCGAAGAGTATCAATTATAGGACTAATCTTTGCCACCTAATTTCTCATTGATTTTCATCATCACACTAGCAATTTTTTCGCCCCAATAAGGGTCTGAGGCATATTCTACATTCATACCATACTCCTTGTTTCCAAGGAAAGTTCTGCCCCTATCGATATAATTTTCCTTAATCCACTTTGTTGCACCTAAAATTCCCTTATCCACATCATCAAATGTCTTGGCAGAAAGGTAAGGGGTCGTATCATAGGCTGTAATTCCAAAGAAATTATTCTTATCTTTTGCAATTTTACTTCGTCCCCAGTCGCTTTCTAAGGCACTATGAGCAAGGAGGTAGAGGGCATTGATATGGTAATGCTCTTCGGCTTCCTTAAAGGTAGCTCCCTTATTTTCCAAGAGACTATTGTCAATATTTAACAGACTAAATACCTTATCCAAGTCTTCAGCACTATAGTTTGTAGCCTCTGTCAAGTCTTTGAAAAGAAAGGGATTCTCAAGCTTAAAACCATCAAAATGCAGGCCATCTGCCGAATAATATTTCTTGCCTACTTCCATATCAGAGAGATGAGAAGCTACTGGGATACTAGCATTCTGGGCCACATAGTGATAAAAACGATGCCCATCACTCTCATAATAAGGGATAAAGTCCTTACTAGCATCTAGCGCTTGTAAATCTTCTGTTTTCATATAGCCTGACAAACCAGATACAGTAATAGCCAGGCGCTTGTCATCACTTTTTCTATCCTTATCTAGCCAGACGACACTACCTTGCGATATATAGGAGAGCTTTTCACCATCTGCATCATAAACATTCGCTGTGACAGGCACTACTTGATAGTAAGCAGCATTTTCGTTTGTAGCTCTTTCTCCAAGCCATTTACCATCACTTCCAAGCTGATAACCATCGACTGTCTCATTTTTTGCCATGTAGCCACCGGATTTGAAGTAGTACCAGGCTTGATTTTTAGAATCGTATACCCATTCTTTATCAGCCATTTTGCCATCAGATTTTAGATAAAACCATGACTCCTTATCCAAAATCCATTCATTGGCTGCCATATAGCCACCGGATTTTAGATAATAATAGTGACCATTTTCGAAAATCCATTCTTTATCAGCATGATTTCCATTTTCTTTGATATAAAACCAAGATTGGTATTGTTTGTCAAAAAGCCAACCTTGCTGTACTTTAGCGCCACTAGCACTCACATAAGCCTGTTCAATCCACTGACTTGTCAGTAAATAACCACCAAATTTGAAATAATAGTCCTTACCTTTGATTTGGAGCCATTCTTTCTCTGCGTGTTGTCCATCTGCTTTGATATAAAACCAAGCATCATATTGAGAATCATAGACCCAGTCTTCTATTACCTTGGCACCTGTAGCACCGACATAGGAAGCTCCTAGCCAAGCATTTCTTTTCATCTTTCCATCTTGGTCAAGATAATAGAGGACTCCCTTGTCTTCTATCCATTCTGACTTGGCCATATAGCCACCAGATTTGAGGTAAAAATAGTCATCACCTTGCTTTAGCCATTCATTTTCAGCATAGTTGGCATCTTCTTTTATATAAAACCAAGATTGATAGTGAGCATCAAAAACCCACTCATTAGCTGCTTGACTCCCATCTGCTTTCAGGTATTGTTTTCCTTGCCAAGTACCATCACTAGCCATTGCACTCTCTGGTCTGGCTAAGAAAAATAGCAGAGCTAAAAAAACAAATCTCAATTTCTTCATAAACTTTCTTCCTCTGTTCTTTCTATTTTATTGTATCAAAATTCTCTATAATCAACATTACAAACTGATAAAAAATCAAGAACAGATTGATTGCAGTTTACCTCAGAGACTCTTTTACTTCCTTGCGTAGATTTTCTAGACTGCTGATACCATATTTATCCATAACCTTTGGTAAATTTTCGATAATATCAGGACAGGCGTAAGGATTGGTAAAGTTGGCTGTTCCAACTCCTATAGCAGATGCTCCAGCCAGATACATTTCTAGGGCAGCTTCAGCCGAATCCACTCCTCCCATTCCAATGATAGGCAGGTCTGTTGTTTGGGCGACTTGGCGGATAAGTTTGAGGGCTACTGGAAAGACTGCTGGACCAGACATTCCACCTGTTCCATTGGCCAAGATTGGTTTTCTGGTTTTGAGATCAAAACGCATTCCAACCAGAGTATTAATCATAGTCAAGCCACTTGCTCCTGCATCCTCTGCTGCCTTTGCGACAGTAACGATATCGGTCACACTAGGAGTTAGTTTGACATAAACTGGTACATCAGAGGCTTCCACAGCTGCTTTCACCACATCATAAGCTAGATCTGGATCTTGACCAATCAAGAGTCCATGATTACAGTGGTCAACGTTGGGGCAAGAAATATTGAGCTCGATAGCCTTTACATTAGCTGCTTTAGAAATTCCTCGAGAAACAGCAGCATACTCTTGTTTTGAAAAACCAGCTACATTGGCAATAATAGGAAGATTTGGATATTCTCTTTCCAGCCAAGTTAGCTTTTCGGCCAAAACAACTTCCAAACCAGGATTTTGCAAACCGATTGCATTGAGCATACCAGCGGGAGTTTCTGCCACCCTTGGAGTTGGATTTCCAAAACGTGGTTCAAGTGTTGTCGCCTTGATCATAATAGAACCTAAAAGGTCTAAATCATAATACTTGGCATACTCTTGTCCAAAGCCAAAACATCCTGATGCTGGAATAATCGGATTTTTCAAATCCAAGCCTGGTAGAGAAACTTGTAAACGATTTCTAGTCATAATTTTCTCCTTATAATACAACTGTTCCTGTGCGGAAAACAGGACCATCTTCACAGACACGTTGGCTGACCGTCTCGCTTTCTGGCACTTTTAGGACGCAGGCATAGCAAGCCCCCATCCCACAAGCCATACGAGATTCTAGAGATAGATAGGCTCTTGGATGGTCATAAAAGGTTTGATTGATATACTTCATCATTCCAGGCGCCCCACATGAGTAAACAGCATCAAACTGACTGTCTAAATCCTTGATAACAACGGAAACATTTCCCTTAATGCCATAAGAACCATCATCTGTTGTTACAAATACCTGCCCATATTGAGCTAATTCAATCTCCAAAATAACAGCAACCTTATTAGCAAAACCGAGAACTGTCACTACTTTCACACCACGCGCATGCAATTCCTTGGCTACCTCAAGCAAGGGCGGAACACCAATCCCCCCACCAACAAGGAGAACCTGACTCTGCTCATCAAGGTCAGACAAGTCAAATCCATTTCCCTGAGGTCCCATCACATCAAGAGTATCTCCCTGACTTAAGGTTGAAAAAATAGCTGTACCAGCACCTTCAATCCGATAAATGAGGTGACACTGCTTCTTTACCTTATCAATAGACGAAATTGAAATAGGACGACGCAAAAGATGGGCATCATCAGGCACACGCAGATGAAGAAATTGGCCTGCCCGCATAGCTTCAACCATTTCCCCTTCTAGGACTAATTCAAAGATTGCTGGCGCGATTTCCTCCTGTGCAACCACCTTCATGGTTTCCAAGCGAATAGCACCCAAACGTTTCTTACATGTGGGATTCATGACTTTTCCTCCTTAAATTTTAAGGGGACCAGACAAAGAAAAGACCTTGCTAGTGCAAGGCCTCAGTTAAAATCGTACAACACAAGAGAGCATACTCAAAAAGTCTCCTCTAGAAAATTGTACTATTCTTTTATCTGACACCTTGTGAGTCTCTCTGGACTCCCCTTAAAGGTTAAATTTTTACCAGTATACTCTTTCAGCTAAAAAAAGTCAAGTAGAAAACGAACATTCTACTTGACCTCACGAGATTATTTTTCACGAATAACTTCGACCTTGTAGCCATCAGGGTCTTTGACAAAGTAATAGTTAGGTGCAGTTCCTGGTAGGCCATTTGGCTCGGTAACTTCATAACCTTTTGCACTGTGCTCTTGATGAAGAGCTTCAAGATCAGGTGTACTTAGGGCGATGTGGGCAAACCCATCTCCAACCACATAAGGACCGTGATCGTAGTTATAAGTCAACTCCAACTCATAGTCGTCACCCTCAAGACCTAGATAAACAATCGTGAAGGCATGATCTGGAAAATCTCTGCGACGCAATTCTTTAAATCCAAAAGCATATTGATAAAATGCAATTGATTTTTCAAGGTTTTCTACTCGCAAGCAAGTGTGTAGCATTTTTGAAGCCATATTGTTCTCCTTTATTTTCAAAAAGACTGGGACAATCCTGTTCCAGTCTTATCTGTTATTATTTACCAAGTTTTGCTTTAGCTGCATCTGCAAGAGCTGTGAAAGCTGCTGCATCGTTAACAGCCAAGTCAGCAAGCATTTTACGGTTAACTTCGATCTCAGCCAATTTCAAACCATGCATCAATTGTGAGTATGAAAGTCCGTTCATACGAGCTGCCGCGTTGATACGAGTGATCCACAATTTGCGGAAGTCACGTTTTTTCTGACGACGGTCACGGTATGCATAGTAGTAAGAGTTCATTACTTGTTCTTTTGCAGTACGGAACAAGATGTGTTTAGCTCCATAGTAACCTTTTGCTAATTTAAGAATACGTTTACGACGTTTGCGTGATACAACGCCACCTTTAACACGTGCCATGTTTTATTTCCTCCAAATATTTCCTAGAATTGTTTACTTACGGTCAAGCTATTATTTCAAGCGAGTAAGCATTGCTTTGATACGTTTGTAGTCTCCTGAATGCACCATAGATGCTTTACGAAGATGACGACGTTGTTTCTTAGTTTTTCCGTGGAAACGGTGAGAAGTGTAAGCACGGAAACGTTTAAGTCCACCAGAACCTGTACGTTTGAAACGTTTAGCTGATGCGCGGTGTGTTTTTTGTTTTGGCATGATTTTTTCTCCTTTATTTAACTTTCTGACAATTATTTTTTGTCAGTCGCTGGCGCCAATTGCATGAACATTTGACGTCCATCCATTTTAGCACGTTGTTCGATGATGGCAATATCTTGAGTTGCTTCAGCAAACTCGGCTAAAACTTTTGCACCAATCTCTTTATGGGTAATCATACGACCCTTAAAGCGAATAGATACCTTAACTTTATTTCCTTTTTCAAGGAATTTGCGTGCATTGCGAAGTTTTGTATCAAAGTCACCCTTGTCAATAGTTGGACTTAGACGAACTTCTTTCACAGTAACAACACTTTGTTTTTTACGTTGTTCTTTTTGCTTCTTCTGGTACTCAAATTTGAACTTACCGTAGTCCATAATTTTTGCAACAGGCGGTTTGGCTTGGGGTTGAATCAATACTAGGTCAACATTAGCGTTATCAGCCAAAGCTTGCGCTTCACTGAGTGGCTTGATACCTAGCTGTTCTCCTTCAAGACCAATCAAGCGAACTTCACGTACACGAATCTCATCATTGATGAATAAGTCTTGCTTTGCTATGGTTTTCACCTCTTTTGTTTTATTAGAGAAAAACAATAGCGGACTCGTAAATATACAAGCCCGCACGTTATGATAGCGTTTCTTAGAAACTTTTCATCCGTAGGGCCAGGCAACTTGATGTCACAAGGCGAGAAGCTCTCACTTCTGCTTTTCTCAACTTTTATATGATACCAAGTTTTCTAGCTCTTGTCAAGATAAAAAGTTATTTTTTTGAAAAGTTTCTGCTCGTTAACCAACTGTTTGGATCTTCCATCTATTCCAACCTTTAAACCGTATAGCTCCTTGCTGATCAGTTCGGTAAACTTTGCTATTGATATCTTCTAGTCGTGTCAAGGTTTCCTGATGGGGGAGTTTCGTTCGATTGTTCTTTCCAACTGAGATGAGGGTCATCTCTTGTTTGAGCTGTTCTAAAAAGGCTGAACTTGATGATTTTTTAGAGCCATGTTGGCCAGCTTTCAAAACATCCACTTCTAGGTCAGGATACTGCTTCAGCAATGCCTTCTCCCCCTTCTCCTCCAAATTTCCTGTGAAAAGAAAGTTTTTATCCAAGAGTTTTCCATACAAAACCAGGGAATCTTCATGACCTCCATCTCCAATTTTCCTTGGAGATAGGACTTCTAACTGACTTCCAAAAATTGTCAACTTCTCTCCTACTGTCAAACTGCGCACCTTGGTTTGAGTTGCCTGTAGTTCTACCACAAATTCCTTCTGTTTCAAACTACCTTTTGACACTAAAATCTCCGCTACATGGAAAGCCTTGGTCACCTCCAACAAATCTCCAACATATTCCTTGTCCGTATTGGTCAAAATTAGCTGGTCAATCTTGGATACTCCGCGACTTTTGAGATAGGGTATCAAGGTTCGCTGGGCATTACTGGTCGTCGCCTTTTCTTGCCATTTTTCGATTTTCTTATCAGATTCTGCCTTGCCACCTACATCTATGAGAATGGTTTTCCCAGTTACATCCCGTAGGAAAATACTTTCCCCTTGCCCCACATCCAGCATGGTAATTTCATTTTCCAGTGGATACTTGGTCAGGAAAAAGAGACCTGTAATCAATAAGCTCAATACTGCTAGCCTTTTAATGTTTTTCCTCAAATCATAAACTAAAGCCAAGGAAATTAACAATAGGATTAAAAGGCATGCATTGGGTTGTCCAAAGACCAGAGGCCTACTTGCCACCTGCGACACCAAGCGAATCATTCCCTCCAACCATTCAAAGATAAAATTCAGCTGAATGACTGGATAGAGAAAGGAAAGGGCAAATATGATAGATAAGAGCGGTAAGAAGACCAAGTCAAATAGAAAGGAAAAGACAAAGGTCAAAAGGATAGACCAAGGCTGAAATTCTGCAAAATAGAAGGATAGGATGGGTAATATTCCCAAGGAAATGACTAGACTTTCTCTAGCAACAGCCTTGAGGCCTTCTCCTTCTTTGCTGGTCATGGTCAAGATAAAAGCATAAGCACATGACAAAACTCCTCCTGCAGTCAGGAAAAAGTTAGGCATAATGATAAATAGGACAAGGACCGTCAAGGCAAAATTATCAAAGCCCTTAACCCCATGTTGAGCCAGTAGCTTTTGCAAGAGACTGCGAATAACCGAAGTTGAAAATCCTGTCAGACCAGCATAGAGAATGGAAAAGGGATAGGTCAGCCATTTCAACTTTTCTTGGGTCAAGCCCAATCGCAAGAGTAGTTTCTTAAATCCGTCCATGAAAAAACCTACCTGCATACCCGACAAGGCAAAGAGGTGGATAATTCCTAAACTAGAATAAAGCCCGTTCATCTCCTCAAAGTCGGTGTCCAGATGTCCTAACAAGAGCCCTGTCATGTAATTGCGCATAGGGTCTGGAAAATGCGTCTTAATCCAAACCACAGTCTTTCGACGTAAACTGGACAGATTTTCTCCTATATCCCAACTGCTAACCTTTTGAAGTGACTGGATTCTTTTGATAGTTAATGTTTGGTAAATCCCTTGAGTTTTCAGATAGGCTTGGTAGTCAAAACCACCAAAATTTCTCTGCCCGTCTGGTTCTGAAAGTTTTCCTTCTAGTCCTATCTCATGAAGGTCGGTTAAAGCTTGAAAGGCTTCTTTCTCCTCCTCGGACTGGAGTTGATAATAGACTTGAAAAATGCGGCCATCGGCCTTGCCACGAAAGGATAGACTATCACCATTGACCTTAACAGTGTCTGGTAAAATCCGTACCCTTTCAACAGAATCCGCCAAATTTTGACTCGCTTGACTCTGTTGCCAATTTTGAAACAGAAACCAGAAACCAAAGATTCCACAAATTATTAGAACTTTACCAGCAGATTTCCACGGAAATTGGATAAAGAGACAGACTAGCAGAAAAACAAAACCTAGTAGTGCGAGATAAGATGATGAGAAAATGGCGTAGTAAAGCCAAAGCAACAGAAAACTAAGGTAAATTAGGGGAATAGAGAAATTCTTAATCCACTGTAACATAATCTTTTAACTTTTCTATGGTCTTGGCACCAATGCCAGAGACTTTCTTGAGTTCATCAACCGACTTGAATTTCCCATTTGCCTCACGATGGTCGATAATATCCTGAGCTCGTTTGCCACCCAGTCCTTTGACCTGCTTGAGTTCTTCCAGACTGGCCTTATTGAGATTGACCTTCTTTTCCTTGCTCGTTGAGGAAGCCGTCCCAGGACCTGCCTGCTGACTAGCTGCTTCTTCTCCCTTAGTTGGGACGTAAACCAGAGCCTCGTCACTAACTTTCTGAGCTAGATTGAGCGACTTGCTATCTGCTTGTTCTGTCAAGCCACCAGCCTTCTGAACAGCATCATTGACTCGACTACCTACAGGCAAATCATAAATCCCTGGCGATTTAACAGCACCTTTGACATCTACTGTGATTAGATCTTGTTCAAGGGGTTCTTCCTTTTCTTCCTTCTTTACTTCCTTTTCGGATACCGAATCCTTGGAAACTGCTACAACTTCTGCCTGCAAATTCGTTTCCTTGACAGGTGTTTGTGGAGCTGGCTTTAGCAGGAAAAATCCTCCGACAAGTAATCCCAGACCAGTACAGATAACAATGATTTTATACTCTTTGATTTTCTCGATAATTGCTTCCATATTTTCTCCTCTCTTAGATTATTCGTAAGAGGAAGAAAAAACAGTTGAAAATTTCTTCTCAACTGCTTATTTATATGTAAAATAGTCTTCCTTGGTCAAGACATAATGAACTCTTGTAACGATTCGGCCTTCTTCATGCTGGTCCATACAAGCATATGGTTCTTCATGGGAAAAGCGCATGCCTGATTTCTCCATGACCTTGCCAGATGCGGGATTATCCTTATCGTGAAGGGCGGTCAACTTGTTCATTCCAATCTTCTCAAAAGCCAGCTCAATCACGGCACGATTGGCTTCTGTCGTTAATCCTTGATTCCAATACTTTTTATTGATAATGTAGCCAATAGCCGCCTTCTTAAGAGCAGGATCAATCTTGTGCAAATCAATTGTTCCGATAAATTTGCCATTGCTTTTTAGTTCTATTCCCCAACGTCCCAAGGGATTAGCCAAGTAGAACTGAGCAATATTATTTTTGGTTTCTTCTAAATTTTGATTGGTTAGAAAAGTGTAACGTGTATTATCCTTATCCGAGGCATAGTCAAACATTTCTTCTGCATCATCCAAGGTTACAGGTCTAAGCAATAAACGCTCAGTCTCGACTATTGGATACTGAGCTAGTTTTAAAAAGATTGATTCCATACGTTTCTACCATTCAAAAGTATTTTCTATCAGTCTAGCATAAAAAAGAAGTTACAACAAGTTTTCCTTGCTTTTTAAAGCGGTTTCATATAGAATAAAATCATCACCTTATTTTTATAGATAATGTGATAAATCATTTACAACCCGTCAATAGAAAGGGAGTTTTTCTCTATGTTAATCGGAATTCCAAAAGAAATTAAGAATAATGAAAACCGTGTTGCCCTCACACCTGCTGGTGTCCTCAGCTTAGTCGGTCGTGGTCATCGCGTCCTTATCGAAACAAATGCTGGTCTCGGTTCAGGCTTTACTGATGCTGACTATCAAAAGCAAGGAGCTGAAATTGTCGCTAGTGCTGGTGAAGCTTGGGCTGCAAAGTTAGTCGTGAAAGTAAAAGAACCATTACCTTCTGAATATGAGTACTTGCGTGACGACCTGCTTCTCTTCACCTACTTGCACATGGCCGCTGCTCCTGAATTAGCAGATGCTATGCTAGCAGCAAAAACAACAGGGATTGCCTATGAAACTGTCCATGATTCCCAAGGCCAGTTACCACTCCTCGTTCCTATGAGTGAGGTTGCAGGCCGTATGGCAGTCCAAATCGGAGCTCACTTCCTAACCAAACAAGCAGGAGGTTCTGGCGTCCTACTGGGTGGTGTACCGGGTGTACCTAAAGGGAAAGTAACCATCATCGGTGGCGGTGTCGTAGGGACCCATGCTGCTCGAATTGCGCTTGGTCTTGGTGCTCAAGTAACCATCCTTGATATCAGTGCTAAACGTCTCTCCGTTTTAGAGGAGGTCTTTGGTCACCAAATTCAAACTCTCATGTCCAATTCATTCAACATCGAAGCCAGTGTGAGAGATGCGGATGTGGTGATCGGAGCGGTTCTCATCCCAGGTGCCAAAGCACCGAAATTGGTGACAGATGAGATGGTCAAACAAATGCGTCCAGGATCTGTCATCGTTGACGTTGCCGTTGACCAAGGTGGCGTTATCGAGACAGCTGACCGTGTGACAACGCACGATGAACCCGTCTATGAAAAACACGGTGTGCTCCACTATGCCGTTGCCAACATCCCCGGTGCTGTAGCCCGTACTTCAACTATCGCCCTAACCAATGTCACTCTTCCTTATATCGAAGCTTTGGCTGGTAAAGGTTTTGTACAAGCAATCTCTGAGGATGAGGGCTTGCGTCAAGGTGTGACCACTTATCAAGGTTACTTAACCAGTCTTCCAGTAGCCCAAGGTCTCGATAAAAAACATACTCCAATTGATGAACTAGTCTAAAAAATATAATTATCAGATAAAAGAAAGAGCAAGTCCACCTGAACTGCTCTTTTTTGTTATTCTGTTTCTTCTTGGACTTCTTCACGCTCTTCATTTTTAACTGGAGCTGGTTCATAAGCTCGGATAATCTGAGCGACAACTGGATGGCGAACCACATCCTTGGCTGAAAAATGAACAAAGTCAATCTGGTGAATGTTCTTGAGCTTTTCTTGGGCATCAATCAAACCGGACTTGACGTTACGCGGAAGGTCAATCTGACTGATATCTCCATTGACAATCATCTTAGAATTAAAGCCTAAACGCGTCAAGAACATCTTCATCTGCATGATGGTCGTATTTTGTGCCTCATCGAGAATGACAAAGGCATCATCCAAGGTCCGTCCACGCATGTAGGCAAGGGGCGCAATCTCGATAATTTCACGCTCCATGAGACGAGTCGTTTGGTCTTTTCCCAGAATCTGATACAAGGCATCATAAACAGGTCGAAGGTAAGGATCTACCTTCTCCTTAAGATCACCCGGAAGAAAACCTAGACTCTCTCCTGCTTCCACTGCTGGACGAGTCAAGATAATCCGCTTGACCTGCCCACGTTTAAGAGCAGTCACTGCCAAGGTCACTGCAAGAAAGGTCTTCCCTGTTCCTGCTGACCCAATTCCAAAGGTCACATCATGCTGTTTAACACTGTCCACATAAAGTTTTTGACCCAGTGTTTTGACACGGATAGGTTTCCCTGTATTATCCTTGATGATTTCTTCTTCGTAAAGGGCGACAAACTTGTCGATTTCATCGTTTTTGACCATGCTAATTGCAGTCACCACATCTGGCGTACCAACGGTCATCCCACGGTTCACCAAGACCATGAGAGCTTGAATAACCTGACGGGCTTCCTCACAAGCAGCCTCTTCTCCCAAAACCTGGACAATCTCCGTACGAGCATGAATCACCACATCAAGCTCTTCTTCCATCAAACGAAGATGGCGTTCATTGGAACCAAAAAGATGAAACAGGTCATCTGGATGACTCAGTTGAATGTCTATTGAATGTTCCTTCAAATAAAGAACCTCTCTAATCCTTTTATTTCTTTTTATTATAGCAAAGGGGTGGAGAAATTACTAGCCCAAACCCAGTGAATCATGCTAGTGCTCTATGTATTCTTGCCAGATAGCGTCAAAGTCTCCTAGGTTAAAAGAGAAACTGGCATGCTCCTCCAAAAAGCGACTCACCTCATCAAAATCATCTGTGTGTTTTGGAAAGGCTGACTCTTCAAAAGCTAGGTCTGCCAAGATAGCTTTGGGACTGTTACTTTTAGGATTGCGCTCGGTCATGAGCCAAGTGTAAAATGATTTTCTCATATGTCTCCCTAAATCAACTCTGTCCCAAACTGGTCTTGCTTGATTTTACCAGCCTTCATCAAGCCACCGAGTGCTTTCTTGAACTGACCTTTAGAAATTCCAAAGGTTGCCTTGATATCCTCAGGGGATGACTTGTCATTCAAGGTCATGAAACCACCATTGCTTTCCAAGTAGGTCAAAATCATCTGGGCATCATTTTCCAACATCTCAAAGGAACGTGGTTTAAGGGATAGGTTCAAAGTACGGTCCACTTCACGGAAACCAATAACACGCGCATCTAAAACTTGACCCAAACGTGGCTCTGCGTAGCGCTCGCTAGGATGGATAAAGCCAAGCATGTTATTTTCTGGCAGGTAAACAAAAGTCCCTGACAGCTTGAGGCGGTAAACAATGGCTGGCCAGTTTTGGTTCTGCATGTTGTTGTAGGCAGGACGAGCCAGACGTTTGAAGTCTTCTTGATAAGCCAAGAGTCCCCAGATACGGTCTTTCTTGTCCACTTCGAGACGGATGTAAAGTTGGTCGCCCTTCTTAGGCCAGAGTTCCTTGAGCTCAGGGAGAATATCGAGTGACACAACGATTTCCTTGTCAGGAAGGCCTGTATCCACAAAGACACCCAAGTCTTTACGAACTTCCGTTACAGTTCCCCAACCAAATTGGTCCTGAGTGGCGGTCACTTCTAGAGTGGTCAGGCGGAGTTTTTGCTTCATATCCGTGTAGGCAAAACCTTTGACCGTATCCCCTACCGTATGTTGACCTTCTTCCTTAGCAAGAGCATAGGTTTGACCATCCTTTTGCACAAAGTAAAAACGGTCGTTTTCATCGATGATCAGTCCAACGATAAAACTTGCAAGATTTGTATTCATATTTCCTTCTTTCGAATAAAACTCAGCCAGCAATGCCAACTGAGTTTTTCTGTTTATTTTTAGACTTCCAAAAGTTCTTTCTCTTTGTTGGCAGTCATGTCGTCGATGTGTTTAACAGCATCGTCTGTTACTTTTTGAATGTCTTTTTCAAGAGTCTTCAATTCGTCTTCAGTGATTTCTTTTGCTTTTTCTTGTTTCTTAGCTTCGTCCATAGCATCGCGACGGATATTGCGGACAGCCACCTTAGCATTCTCACCGACCTTCTTCACTTCTTTAGCAAGGTCACGACGAGTTTCTTCTGTAAGAGCTGGGATAACCAAGCGAATCACAGAACCGTCATTCGCTGGTGTGATACCAAGATCAGAAGCGTTCAAAGCACGTTCGATGTCTTTCAATGAAGACTTGTCAAATGGTGTTACCAACAAAACACGCGCTTCTGGAATGGTAATTGAAGCGATTTGGTTAAGAGGAGTTTCGACTCCATAGTATTCTACATGTACACGGTCAAGCAAGCTTGCATTGGCACGGCCAGCACGGATACCACCAAATTCACGAGCAAGTGATTGGTGAGACTGGGTCATTCTCTCTTTAGCTTTTTCAATAATTGCGTTAGCCATAATCTTTCTTATTCCTTTTCTTCGATATTATTTGAAACTGTTGTTCCGATATTTTCACCAAATACGACACGTTTGATGTTGCCTGGTTGGTTCATGTTAAAGACAACCAAGTCAATATCGTTGTCCATTGAGAGGGTTGAAGCTGTTGAGTCCATGATACGGAGACCTTTATTGATAACGTCACGGTGGGTCAATTCTTCAAATTTAACAGCTGTCTTGTCCTTCTTAGGATCGGCATTGTAAACACCGTCGACACCATTTTTAGCCATAAGGATGGCATCTGCTTCGATTTCAGCTGCACGAAGGGCCGCTGTTGTATCGGTTGAGAAGTAAGGTGAACCAATTCCGGCACCAAAGATAACGATACGGCCTTTTTCAAGGTGACGAAGGGCACGGCCACGGACATAAGGCTCTGCCACTTGTTGCATAGCAATAGCTGTTTGCACACGTGTATCAACCCCAACTTGTTGCAATGAATCTGCCATCACAAGAGCATTCATAACAGTCCCAAGCATTCCTGTGTAATCTGCCTGAACGCGGTCCATTCCTGCTTCTGCAGCAGGTTCGCCACGCCAGAGATTTCCTCCACCGATAACAAGGGCAATTTCGATACCTAAGCTATGAACTTCTTGAATCTCTTTTGCGATTGTTTGAACTGTTTGGATATCAATCCCTACGCCACGTTCACCGGCAAGGGCTTCACCTGATAACTTGATTAAAATACGTTTATACTTGGGATTCGCCATTTTCACTCTCCTTTTTTTATCCTACCTATTTTATCACAATTTCTAAGATTTTTATAGTATCATGAGCAATTCTTTCAAAAAAATTAGACCGTTAAAAATTCCTCTAAGTCGCTAAGAGCACGCTCTGCAATTTTTTCATAACGTGCCTTCTTATCACGGATACGTTCCCCTTCCAACTCCTTGATAATCCCAAAGTTGACATTCATTGGTTGGAAATGTTTGCTATCGGCATGGGTGATGTAATGAGCTAAGCTTCCAATCGCTGTTGTCTCTGGGAAAATAGCCTCGCTTTCTCCCTTGAAGAGACGAGCCGCGTTAATTCCCGCAACTAATCCTGACGCTGCGGACTCAACATAGCCTTCCACACCCGTCATTTGACCAGCAAAAAAGAGATTTGGTTGTTTCTTAGAACGGTAAGTCTGCTCAAGAAGATTTGGTGAATCCATGTAAGAATTACGATGCATAACACCATAACGGACAAACTCGGCATTTTCAAGACCTGGAATCATTTGAAAGACTCTCTTTTGTTCTCCCCATTTGAGGTGGGTCTGGAAACCAACGATATTGTAGAGGCTACCAGCCGCATTGTCCTGACGAAGCTGAACAACCGCATAAGGTGTTTTGAATTCTCCATCACGAGGTCCTGTGTAGTCATCTGGATACTCCAAACCGACTGGTTTCATAGGGCCATAAAGCATGGTTTTGATGCCACGTTTGGCCATAACTTCGATAGGCATACAGCCTTCAAAGTATTTTTCTTTTTCAAAAGAATTAAGCGGTGCTTCTTCTGCATTGACTAAGGCTTCATGGAAATCCATAAACTCTTGCTTGGTCATAGGGGCATTGAGGTAGGCCGCTTCCCCCTTATCATAACGAGACTTAAGATAAACCTTGCTCATATCTATAGTATTGACATCGATAATAGGCGCTGCCGCATCGTAGAAATAGAAACCATCGCCGGCATTAAGAGCATGAATCTTTTCAGCTAGGGCATCGCTGGTCAAAGGACCAGTAGCGACAACTGTGATAACATCTGTCGGCAATTCTGTAATTTCATCACGAACCACTTCAATCAAGGGATGGTTGGCAACTTTTTCGGTCACCATCCGTGAGAAACCATCTCGGTCCACCGCAAGAGCACCACCTGCAGGAACACGTGTAGCCTCAGCAGATTCCAAAATAACAGAACCCAAGCGACGCATTTCTTCCTTGAGGAGCCCGACAGCATTTGTCAGAGCGTCTCCACGAAGGGAATTGGAACAAACTAACTCAGCAAAATTGTCTGTTTTGTGCTGGGGCGTTGACTTGACACCACGCATTTCATAAAGTTTAACTGGAATACCACGCTCTGCGATTTGGTAGGCTGCTTCAGAACCTGCCAAACCAGCACCGATAACATTGATATAAGATTGAGACACGACACTAATACCTCTTTGGGAGTGTGAAGACAAGGTTCACATTGAAAAAGCCAATCGAACTTAAGAGTTTTCGAATTTCTTGACTCAGGCTGAAAAAGTCCCCCGGACTTTTTCACTCCCACAAATCTTTCTATTTTTTTCTTCTACTAGTATAACAAAAAAAGGGAAGAAGGCAAACTTCCCTGTTTAGTCATTTTCTTGATTTTCTTCCCAGTCGTGATAGGCAGCGTAGAGCTGGCTTTTATTCCATTGGTAAAACTTAGCTACTTCCTTGATAGCTTGATTTTTCTTCATACCTTGCTGGATGCGGGCTTGGATTTCTAAGAACAAGACTTCCTCGTCTTTTTCTTCTACATCCTGACTGGCACCTTCAACGATGAGAAGGCATTCGCCCTTGAGTGGCGTTTCAGCAATGCTTTCTAATAACTCAGAAATGATACCGCGTTGGTATTCTTCATAGATTTTAGTCAATTCCCTAACCAAGACGACCGAGCGGTCACCGTAGACTTCTAGCATATTTTCTAACGTATCTGCCACACGATGGGGAGATTCATAGAAAATCTGAGTTTCAGGATAATCTTTTTTTGAGTCGAAAAATTGCTTTTGCTGGCCTGATTTTCTCGGTAAAAAGCCGTAAAAGATATGTGGCTGTGGCGCTAAACCACTGGCAATCAAAGCAGAAATTCCTGCAGAGGCACCCGGAACAGTCACAACCGCAATTTCTTCCTCAATGGCTGCCTTGACCAAATCATGACCAGGGTCCGAGATACTAGGCAGACCCGCATCGGATACCTGAGCAATGCTTTGTCCTGCTTTCAGGAAACCAATCAAATCAGGAATTTTTTCCTTGGCATTGTGCTCATGAAAACTAATCTGCTTAGTAGAAATGTCAAAATGCTTGAGCAAAAGCCCTGTATTGCGCGTGTCCTCAGCTGCAATCCAATCTACTTCTTTCAAGGTCTGGATAGCACGAAAAGTCATATCATCTAGATTTCCAATCGGCGTTGCCACTAGATACAGCTTGCCATAGGGAGACTGCCCCTTAAAACTTTTTTGAATCTGCATGCCTACTCCCTGTACAACAACTCGTCACAGAACATACATTCCTCGTCCTGCTCTCGACGTTGTCCATAAAAATCATTACAAACGTGAAATCCATCACGGTAAATGCGACGGACACTTTCTCGAACATGCTTGGCCTTGACGGGAGCATCTGCTTCCACCTCGCCCAAGCGTTCGCGCAACTTACTATTTTCCAAGCGAAGAGCTGTATTTTCCTCTACCAGGCTCTTGAGATTTTTCTTGATAGCTTCCACATCGGCTAAGGTTACCAATAACTGTTGGGAAAAATCATCCAGCGCGTCAAATAATTCTTTTTTGTCCATAAAACAGCCCTTTCCTTTCTTTATCGATCATTTTTGAGTTTATATTTCTTTCAAGACCAGATATTCCATGGCATTTTGAAAGCTGACATTAGCTTGCCACATTTTTCTAGCTTCTAGCAAATCTTGTAGAATCACCCTTACTCTTGCTTGTAGGATATCTTGTCCACAGAGAACTTCAAGAATCCGTAAAACCTGATCTTGTTTTTCCTTATCATCTGCCAAGCTAGCTAGTTTGGCAACTTGCAAATAACTTTCTTTTTTCTTAGCCACTAACCAAGTCATCAGGCGTTCACTTTCATCGACCAAGGTCCAAAAACTTACCTGATTTGCCAACTTTTCTGCTTCAGCTCGCGATTGACTAAACTGGGCTAAAAGAGTTGCTTTTTTCTTGACCAGACCTGCTTGTTCTAATTGATGGACGAGTTTTTCTGCTTGTTTTTTAAAGTGAAAAATTTGCGTCCGACTGCGGATTGTTGGTAAGATCTTTTCCTCATCGCTGGTCAAGAAGAAAATGTAAACCTCACTCTGGGGTTCTTCGATGACCTTGAGCAGAGAATTGGCTGCATTAGGATGCATTTTCTCAGCTTGCTCGATAATAAAGACCTGTTGCTGACTTTCAATCCCTGCTTGGGAAAACTGGCCCACCAATTCCCGAATGCGTTCTGTCTTGATGACCTGATTGACTGGCTTAATTAAGGTAACATCGGGAAATTCTCCCTGTTCAATAAGCTTACAATTCCGACATTTCTCACATGGCAACACACCTACTTTATCCGTACAAAAGAGGCTCTTAGCTAGAAATTGAGCCATTTCCAAGCTTCCAAAGAAACCTGAAAAGAGATAGGCGTGATTGAGCTGGTCTTGTTCTAGGATACGTACAAAGCGGTCAAACTGGTCTGGCTGCCAAGCCTTTAGTTGATCTTGTTTCATTTAATCAAGCCCATTCTCTCAAACAAGATATCCTTGGTAGTTTCCACAACTTGCTCCAATGGAAGACTCGCATCAATCTTGACAATGCGATTTCCTTCTTTTTCCAGGAGAGAAAGATAACCTTTACGAACTTTTTTATGCAAGTCCAAACCTTCTAAGTCCAAACGATTGACCTCACGATTGCTATTAGCAGCAATGCGAGCTAGTCCTTCTTCCACCTCGATGTCAAAATAGAGTGTCAAATCGGGTTTAAGGCCATCTGTCGCAAACTGGTTAAGCCAGTCAATGGCGTCAATATCCAAGCCACGACCAAATCCCTGATATGCAAGAGAACTATCGATGAAGCGGTCCATAATGACCAACTTGCCAGCTTCAAGTGCTGGAAGAACTTTTTCCACCAAGTGCTGTCTGCGACTAGCAATATAAAGAAGCAACTCTGTCTTCGCATCCATCTGAGTATGACTTGGATCCAAAATTACTTCCCGAATCTTCTCTCCTATCAAGACACCTCCTGGTTCACGGGTCGTCAGCACCTCTACTCCTTTTTCCTCTAAAATTGGTAGCAGAGTCTCTAAAACACTGGTCTTTCCTGCTCCCTCTGGTCCCTCAAGAGAGACTAAAAATCCTTTTGACATGTCTAACTCATTTCTTTTTTACTACTTCTATTCTATCAAAAAAATGGGGGTTTGTGGCAATCTTTTTTGTCTTCTCATTTCAACCACCATAAAAGAGGCAGATAAAACTACCTCTTATTTACCTAATTCTTGTGTTCGTTTGTAGGATTGATGAACTGCATCCATGACTGTTCCTCGAAAAGCATGCGCTTCTAAGCTTGCTACACCAGCGATAGTCGAACCTCCTGGGCTACAAACTTGGTCTTTCAAGACTCCAGGATGCTCTTGGCTTTCTAGGACCAATCGTCCAGCGCCGACAACTGTTTGAGCTGCCATTTTCAATGCTGTTTCTCGTGGTAATCCTGTCTGAACACCTGCATCTGCCAAGGCTTCGATAAAGAGATAGACAAAGGCTGGTCCACAACCTGCAAGACCTGTCGCCGCGTCGATTAATCCTTCTCCCAGTTCAACCAAGAGACCAGCCTTAGTTAAAAGCTGACAAAAGAGCTCACTGTCCTCAGCCCTGCAATTAGGAGACAATGCATAACTAATCACTCCTTGACCAATAGAAGCAGGGGTATTGGGCATCATACGAATAATTCTGTGTTGATTTGGGATAAGACTTGCTAGTTTTTCTAAAGTCAATCCAGCTGCCATGGAAATCAAAAGAAGACTTTCTCTTTTTTTAAGGATAGTCTGGTATTGAGAAAGCAGTTCAGAAAATTGAGCAGGCTTGACTCCTAGAAAAATCACATCTGCTTCTGCAAATATTTTTTCATTGCTGGAAGCCTGACCACCGAAGTTGGCAATGAAAGCATCTACCTTGACTTGACTACGATTGGCAAGGAGAAGGTCAGCACCCGTCTTGGCCTGCAAAACAGCCTTGGCCAAACTAGCTCCCATATTCCCCAAACCGATAAATCCAATCTTCATCTCTTACTCCCTTATCTGTCCGTCACCAGTAACCACATACTTGTAGCTAGTCAACTCCTTCAAGCCCATTGGACCACGCGCGTGCAATTTCTGAGTAGAAATCCCCATTTCACAACCAAGACCAAATTGGCCACCATCTGTGAAACGAGTTGAGGCATTGACATAGACGGCTGCAGAGTCCACTTGATCTGTAAAGTAAGCTGCAGCTTCAGCATTTTCCGTCACAATGGCATCCGAATGATGGGTACTGTGGGTTTCAATATGGGCAACCGCTTCTTCTAAACTGCTCACAACCTTAACAGCTAATACATAGTCTAAAAACTCGGTGTCAAAGTCTTGAGCTTCAGCCGCTTGACCAGAAACAAACTGGCTTGCTTTGCTATCAAGTCGGAATTGAATTGGTTCCAGCCCAGCTTCTTTACGCTCTGCAACTAGAACTTGCTCCAAGCGAGGAAGGAAGCTTGCTACCTTGTCTTCATGAACCAGTAGAACCTCCATGGCATTGCAGACAGAAGGACGACTGGTTTTGGCATTGTTGATGATAGACAGAGCCTTGTCTTCGTCTGCATCCTTATCGACATAAACATGGACAATCCCAGTTCCTGTCTCGATAACAGGTACGATAGCATTCTCAACCACTGCATTGATCAAACCAGCTCCTCCACGAGGAATGAGAAGGTCTAGATAGCCTTTTGCCTTCATCATAGCATAGCTGCTTTCACGGCTGGTATCTTCCACCAGTTGAATCACATCTGGGTGAATAGTAGTCGTTTCCAAGCCCTTCTTCAAAGCTGTGACAATGGCATGGGCTGTTTGATAGGCGTCCTTACCACTACGAAGAACAACTGCATTTCCACTTTTAAGAGCCAAAGCAGCTGCATCAGACGTCACATTTGGACGACTTTCATAGATAATACCGATAACACCCATAGCCACACGTTTTTTGGTGATAACCAAACCATTTTCAAGATGACTTGTTTCTAAAACTTCACCTATTGGATCTGGTAAGGCAACCACTTCACGAATCCCAGTTGCCATTGCTTCTATACGCCCTGCATCCAAATAAAGACGATCCAGCATCACATCTGAGATTTTACCCTTAGCAGCTTCCATATCGAGGGCATTGGCCGCTAAAATTTCCTCAGTAGCAGCCACTAAGTGATCAGCCATGGCTAGCAGAGCTTGGTTTTTCACGACTTCACTGGCTGTGTTGATTGATTTTTTAACAGCCTGTACCTGTTCAAATTGTTCTTGTGTACTTACCATAGTTTACCTCTAAAATTCTGTAAAGAGTAGTTGGATTTCAGGAGTAATGGAAATCCAATCGTCACGGTGAATCAAGACCCCCTTGGCTTTTTGAGAACGCAACATATCCTCCAAAGCAGATGCACCAAATTGCACGCGTCCTTTTCCAAGTGATTTTCCACTTTCCTTGTCAAATACTGTCACGATATCACCGTAAGAAAAGGCTCCTTCTGCTTCAACAATACCAGATAAGAGAAGACTCTTTCCATGTTGAGAGAGAGCTTCAGCAGCCCCTTTATCAACCCAAATAGAACCCTGACTCTGAGCATAGAAGGCTAGCCATTGTTTCTGGGTACGAAGTCCCTTCTTTTGCGCAACAAAGTAAGAACCATCCTTGGTCTCCTCTGCCGCCTCAATCATGGCATCTGCCTTCAATGATGAACAGATATAAACAGGAACTCCTGATTCTGTAGCGATAGTTGCAGCCTTGATTTTTGTTAACATGCCACCTGTACCATTAGACGAACCTGTTCCACCGGCCATATCAATAATCTCACGATTGATAGTCTCGATTTTCTCCAAGCGTTTGGCTGTTGGATCTGAATTAGGATTTCCAGTATAAAGACCGTCTACGTCTGTCAGGAGGACCAAAAGGTCTGCTTGGACCATGGCCGCTACCTGTGCACTCAGAGTATCATTGTCGCCAACCTTGAGCTCATCAATGACGACACTATCATTCTCATTTATGATAGGAATCGCGCCACGGCTAAGTAGAACTGACAAAGCCTGATGGGCATTTTTATAACGGCGCTTATCCACAAAATCATCCTGAGTCAGTAAGATTTGTGCAGAAACGATTTGGCGCAAGAGAAGATTGGTCGTGTATTCTTCCAACAAAAGCCCTTGTCCTACCGCTGCTGAAGCCTGTTTATCAGCAATCTTAGTCGGACGCTTTTTAAATCCTAAGGCCCCAAAACCTGCAGCAATGGCACCTGACGACACCAAAATCAATTCATGACCAGCTTCGTGCAACATAGCCAATTGCTGGGTAATAGCCTTTACCTTACTACGTGATAAACTTCCATCCTCATTTGTCAGAGAAGAAGTCCCCACCTTAAAGACAATCCGTTTGTATTTCATAGTCTCACTCCGATTCTTCATATTTATCCATTATAACATGAATGACAATAAATAGAAAAGAGTTGATAGGAAAAAGAAGGCCCTAAAACCTTCTTTTTTACTACTGTTCTGATTCCGATTTATTTGCACTCGTTTCAGAGCTTTGTGAAGTTGAAGAAGTCAAATCTTGACTAGTTGAAGAACTTGTAATACTTTCGTGTTGACTCGTTTCTTTATTTTCAAGATCTTTTTTCACTACTTCATTGGATTCTTTTATTTCTGAGTTACTTGTATCTCTAGTTGTAGCAGATTTCTCTACCGGAACATCCACTAACCAGGCACCACTTGAATCAACAGTATAGCCTTCTGGTGTCTTACCATTCACAAGTAATTGACCATTTTCTTTCAAGAAGTACCATTTATCCTTGTCTTTAATCCAACCTATAGCTCGTGAACCATCTGTCTTGTAGAAATACCAATCATTTGCCTTTTTAAGCCAGCCTTGCTTCATAGCTCCTGATTCTTCTAGATAGTAATGATGACCAGAAACTTCTATCTCGCCTGTCTTCATGGTACCAGTAGAATCCATATAGTACCAGGTTTCTTTATCTTTTACCCAGCTCGTTTTCATTTCCCCTGATTGAGCAAAATAGTACCATTGTCCATCAATCTTACGCCATCCTGTTATCATATCCCCATCATTTGATAGATAATAGGTCTGACCGCCAGTATTAAGCCAACCAGTCTCCGTCTGATTTTCTTTGTTGAAATAATACCAGCTTCCATTGATTTTCTTCCAATTTTTAGCAGATGCACCAGAGTCTGTCAAATAGAACCAACGATTGTTCCATTTTTTCCATTGATTCTGTAACAAGATACCCGTTTGGTTGAAGTAATACCATTCACCCTTGATTTCATTCCAACCAACTGCATATTCTCCTGTAGAGTCAGGCGCTTGATACCACCAGTTTCCATAAGCACTCTTATGCCAACCAGCTTGAAAACTTGAAATCTGCTTGTAAGAAGTTGAAATATTGACAAAACCATCTTGTCGAATATCAAAAACTGTCGCATCATAGTCTTTGCTGGCTGCGTTAATTCTCTCAATTCCTCGTTCTTTGAGCCAATTGACATACTCACTATCAACACCATTTTTCCAAGGTAAACTATCCGAAGTTTGAACAATCAAACTCGGACTCAAATTTTTAATGAAATCCTTGGTGTTTGATTTATTGGTATCATAGTGATGATTAAACTTCATCAAATCAACTTTTCCAATGAGAGGACCATACTTGTCTTCTGCTCCATGAGCATTATCCAAATCTCCTCCGAGGTAAATTTTCTTACCATTGACTTTCACTACACTAATCAAAGAATTAGAATTGTCATCCCAAATTTTCTTTAATTCACCTGATGAATCGGTTTCATTTTCATAGTTATAGAGTTGAATATCCATGTCCCCAAACTGAAAATGAGCATCTCCTTGTGTGATGTTTTGAATAACTGAAACACCTTTTTCTGCAGCAGTCTGTAAAACCTTATCATAGCCATACAGATTATCCCATAGACGTTCAGAATTAGTAATACGATTATCACTATATTTTTTAAGATAGACTCGGTCAACTGGATAGGTAGACAGTAATTCATCAACATTTCCAATATGATCACTGTGAGTATGGGTCACCAAAATAAAATCAAGTTTTTGGACACCCAATTCCTTCAAACGACGAAAGACACGGTCTGTCAGAACATGCTTATAAGACGTTTCAATTCCTTCTCTCCATGGATAACGAGAATCACTGCCGTCTGGGAAATCATAATCTTCTCCTGTATCCACCATGGCAAAATGTCCATTACTTTCAAGAATGATCGCATCACTACCACCTTCCTGAACATTTATAAAGTGGATTTTATTTCCTGAACTTTCTTGAGCTTGAACATTCCCGTGCCATGACAAACCTAAAAAAGCGCTCGCAAGTGCTAAACTAGTTAATTTCTTTTTCATTCTTACTTTCTCAATCTCTCCAAGGTTTCCTTAAAAATCTCTGGGATATCTTCTGTAAATTCCAAAATCTCACCTGTTCTCGGATGAGTAAAACCTAGAGTCTTGGCATGGAGAAATTGTCCATGTCCTTTCAAAGTCTTGCGAGGACCATAGACTTCATCCCCAGCGACTGGATGGCCAATATAAGCCATGTGAACACGGATTTGATGGGTACGGCCTGTTTCCAGCTGCAGCTCCACTAAGCTGTAATCACCAAAACGTTCCAAAACGTGAAAACGGGTTACTGCAGGCTTTCCTTTAGCAGTCACAGCCTGTTTCTTACGGTCTTTTTCACTACGACCAATCGGAGCTTCAATCACACCACGATCATTGGGCAGATTTCCATGAACAATAGCCCAATATTTTCGGAGAGACTTTTTATCCTTGAGTTCTTGGGCAAGTGCTAGATGCGCCTCATCGTTTTTAGCAATCATGAGAAGGCCAGACGTATCCTTATCAATACGATGAACAATTCCTGGGCGTAGAACCCCATTGATACCCGACAAGTCCTTAATATGATACATAAGGGCATTTACTAGAGTTCCACTAGTATGACCAGCACTCGGATGCACCACCATCCCCTGAGGTTTGTTAACGACGGCCACATCCTCATCTTGGTAGATGATATCTAGCGGAAGATTCTCAGCCACATACTCTAAGACCTCCGGCTCTGGTACATGGTAAGTGACGATATCACCCTCTTGAACTGTGTATTTAGCTTTCTTGACTTGACCATTAACCAAGACCTGTCCTGATTTGATTTGTTCATTCGCGAGACTACGTGATAATTCTGTCAAATCCGACAAAGCCTTATCTAAACGCAGGCCACCAGTTTCAATTTTAATTTCCATTTATTTCCTCTTTTAGCATTGCAATCAATAAAATAATCACTCCAACAGTCAGATAGCTATCTGCAACATTGAAAATTGCAAAATTGATAAAGTCCAAGTGAAACATATCCACAACAAAGCCCTGACTTACCCTGTCAATAAAGTTCCCAAGACCACCTGCGATAATCAAGGTCAAACCCAAGACCATCCAGAGTGAGTCCTCCATGTGCTTATGTAGATACCAAATGGCACCTACCATAACGACAAGTGTAATGATAGCAAATAACCACTGCTGGTCTTGTAGCATCGAAAAGGCAGCCCCTCGATTTTGCAGGTAGGTCAAGCTAACGAAATTGGGAATCCAAGAGCGCACTTCACCCAGTGGAATCTGCTGGACGATATAGGATTTTACCAACTGATCAAGCCCAATCAAAAGTAGTACAATGACTACCACTATTCCTCTTTTTTTCATGATTTCCTCTTCTGATTAAAATATTCTTGCATGACTTCTACGAAAAGATTCCCAGCTTGACTAAGCTCCACTTCTTCACGTTTAACATAGACCATGCGATTATCCAAATTATCCTTGAGACGAATGACTGTAATCCCATTGACACTGTCACTATCTAAAAATCCGGAACCTGTTGCATAAGCGTCCGTCCGCTCCAAAATACCATTCAAAGTAGCACGGTCTGTCACATTGAACATCTGCGAGCTCGCACTGGTATCAACAAAGTTCTCTGAATAATAAAGGTACTCATCTTTCTCTTGAGTGAAACGAACCGTTGGTAGATCAGCTAAATCCTCCATAACCAATTCCTCTTTCTGAGCCAAAGGATGCCCCTCGCGGAGATAAATGTGGGTATGGAAGGAAATCAATTCAATGACCTCCAGACCTAGCTTTTCAACCCGTTGCATAATACCTTTTTTATTTTGATTGTTGAGGTAGATAATCCCAATCTCACTATGCCCTTGCGCTACTTCATCTAAAATTTGAACAGTAGTTGATTCAAAAATACGGAAGTTCTTATAATCAGGATAACGCTCTGAAAATGCCGTAATGGTTGGTGGCAAGAAGTCATAGTGCTGGCTAGCAATGGAAAATTCATCTTTTTCATCTTCAGGATTAGCATACTGATTTTGAAAAATATCAAATCCCTTGACCAATTCTTGCGCTTTTTCATAAAATTCCATCCCACGACGGGTCAAGAAAGTCCCTGAGCTGGTCCGACGGAAAATCTTAAAGCCCAATTCTTTTTCCAAATCACGAACAGAAATAGACAGACTCGGCTGGCTCACATACATCTTTTCAGCAGCTTCACGGAAAGTACCACTATTAGCAATGGCAACAACATAGCGTAATTGTTGAATGTTCATCTTCTACCCCCAACTTCTTTATCTTTTCATTATACCATATTTTAGAAGTTTTCCAAAAAGGAAAAAAGTCAGGAAATTTTCAAGCCTCAATAAAGACTCTAACGTCCCAATCCAAGAATTAGAATAATGTCTTTTTCAGTCTAAATTATATTTCAAACAAAAACAGCAAATCTTGTTGATTTACCGTTTATAATATGATGCAAATACAATTCTCATAATATGGGTACCAAAATGGGTACCAAAACAAAAAAACAGGCTCTCCGAAAACTCGGAAAGCCTTAGTTTATGCTACTTCTAGCTTCCTCGCCTTTATATTTCAAGGCTCGGGATAAAAAGGTTCAGTGAACCTTTTTATTTAGCGATTGGGTAAACAGAAACTTGTTTTTTATCGCGTCCTTTACGTTCAAAGCGTACTACGCCTTCAACTTTAGCGAACAAAGTATCGTCTCCACCACGACCAACGTTTACACCTGGATAGATGTGTGTACCACGTTGACGGTAAAGGATTGATCCACCTGTTACAGTTTGTCCGTCAGCTGCTTTAGCTCCAAGACGTTTCGCTTGTGAATCACGTCCGTTTGATGTAGAACCTCCACCTTTTTTGTGGGCGAAAAGTTGCAAGTTGTTAAGAGTCATTTTTAACATAATGTTTTCCTCCGTGTTAGTTTTCTGTGATAACTCTGGTTTGGACGAACTCAGAAGAGTTCTCCGATAAGTTTGCCATACCTAAGAAAAATGATTCAAAGAATAACTGGGTCATTTCTCTCTGGTGTGAAGGAAGATCTTTTGGAATTTCAACCATCAGATAGCCACCTTCATCTTCGTTTAATTCTAGGATTGGTTCATAGCCTGCAAATTTCTCAATAGAATTGATAAAGTTAATGGCAAGCGTAGAAACCGATGCACACACGACATCTAAGCCGTATTCGCCACTCTCGGCGTGTCCAGTAATTTCCGCACTCCTCAGCTCGCCATCTTCGGCTCTCTCAAAGACTGCTTGTATCATGTGTTCTCCTTAAAATTAAGCGTTGATTGCGTTGATGACAACTTTTGTATATGGTTGACGGTGACCTTGTTTACGATGGCTACCTTTTTTAGGTTTGTACTTGTAAGTAACAACTTTCTTTTGTTTTCCTTGTTTTTCAACAGTTCCAACTACAGTAGCTCCAGCAACAAGTGGAGTTCCGACAACAGTGTTTTCACCACCAACAAGAACAACTTCGTTAAAAGTAACTTCTTGACCAGCTTCAACGTTCAATTTTTCAACGTAAACTGCTTGACCAACTTCAACTTTAACTTGTTTTCCGCCAGTTTTGATAATTGCGTATGTGCTCATTATGCACCTCCTATGATTTTTATGGGTTTCCCCGAATTTTTGTGAAGACTCGCCTAGCATCGTGGGACGAACCACTTAGAATAACGATGTTCGTGCGGTTGCACAGGAACGTGCATAGTCAACTCTTCAAGTATAGCATATCTCCTGTTTTCTTACAAGTAATAACACCTAAAATGAAGCTTTTTCTTTTACTTTTTTCTGCAACTTGGCAAAAAGCATGCTGAGGTAAAAAATGCTCATCATAATAGGAACACCAAGAATAGTCTTTTCATGATAGAAAATCGTCAAATAGGCTGAAAAGACAACGCCAAGAACAAAACTACTAAGAAGGCTAACAAATATAAACCCTTCACGCAAAAAAGGAGTGTGCTTGGTCCGGAAATAATCTCCAAAAGCCAGCATGGTCCGTTTGATGTTCCCTGTCATAAAAGCGTTATTGTAGGCAATACCCGACACTTCTCCAAAAGCAGTTGTCACCAACCCCATACAGAAGGCCAAGGGCGGTACTAGATAGATATTATCTACAGTTTGCGGCACAAAACCAATAATGATTGATAAGATTGCCAAAGGAATCAATGACAAAATTGGTTTTTTTACAATTCTCAATTTTTCCTTATAAACCGTTAATAAAAAGACCCCCATCATAAAAGCTAGCAAGGTGAGGACCTTGTCCCTAACATCTGAAACATTATTTTGAATTAATTCTACTGAAAGAAAGACTACATTCCCAGTTTGTCCAGCTACAAGAGTATTCCCTCGCACAATAAAAGTATAGGCGTCTACATATCCTGCACAAAACGTCAAAAAAAGCGCTAGCCTCTTAGACTGACGTGATATTTTTCTTATAGGTAATAACCTCATTTTCCCTCCCATTTCATTTACTCATCTCATTATTTTACCACTTTCTTTGGAAAAGGCCTAGTAGCTTATTTGAATTTTTTTACCCTCTGTTGGATAGTCCCGTCTATCTGTGTTATAATGAAAGAAGGATTTGAAATCGGAAAAGGAGTAACTATGCTTAAATTAGGTGTCATCGGAACAGGGGCTATCAGCCACCACTTCATAGAAGCAGCCCATTCCAGTGGAGAATACAAGCTGGTCGCAGTCTATTCTAGAAAACTAGAAACTGCGGCAACCTTTGCTTCTCGCTATCAGAATATCCAACTCTTTGATCAAGTAGAGGATTTCTTGAAGAGCTCCTTTGATGTGGTCTATATTGCTAGCCCAAACTCCTTGCATTTTGCTCAGGCAAAGGCTGCCTTGTCTGCTGGTAAACATGTCATTCTTGAAAAGCCAGCTGTCACTCAGCCGCAAGAATGGCTAGATTTGAGACATACAGCTGAGAAAAATCACTGTTTTATCTTCGAAGCAGCTCGTAATTATCACGAGAAAGCTTTCACTACTATCAAAAACTTTTTAGCAGACAAGCATGTGTTGGGAGCAGATTTCAACTATGCCAAGTATTCTTCCAAAATGCCAGATTTGTTGGCTGGACAGACACCAAATGTCTTTTCAGACCGTTTTGCTGGCGGTGCTCTCATGGATTTGGGGATTTATCCTCTCTACGCTGCCGTTCGCCTCTTTGGAAAGGCTCAGGACGCGACCTACATGGCCCAACAGCTTGACAATAGCTTGGATCTGAATGGTGACGGAATCCTCTTCTACCCAGACTTTCAAGTTCACATCAAGGCTGGGAAAAACATCACTTCCAATCTTCCTTGCGAAATTTACACGACAGATGGTACCTTGACTCTCAACACGATTGAGCATGTTCGCTCGGCTATTTTTACCGACCATCAAGGCAATCAATTCCAACTCCCTATCCAACAAGCTCCTCATACGATGACTGAGGAAGTCGCTGCATTTGCACACATGATCCAGCAACCAGATCTGAATCTCTACCAAACTTGGCTGGAAGATGCAAGTTCTGTTCATGAACTACTATTTACCATGCGCCAGACTGCTGGCATTAGATTTGAGGCAGAAAATGAAAACTAAACTACCGACTGAATGGCAAGGACTGAGTGACCAACTCGGTTTCCAAGAATTCACCTCCATTCAAACTCAACTATTTGAGCCCCTTCTTGCTGGAGAAAATCTTCTAGGAGTGAGCCCAACAGGAACTGGTAAGACCCTAGCTTACCTTCTACCAAGTCTTCTCAGACTACAAAAGAAAAAAGCCCAACAACTCTTGATTCTAGCACCAAATACAGAACTTGCTGGACAGATTTTTGATGTATGTAAAACGTGGGCTGAAGCTATCGGCTTAGCTGCCCAACTCTTCTTATCAGGTTCGAGTCAGAAACGCCAGATTGAACGCCTAAAAAAAGGACCAGAAATTCTGATTGGAACCCCTGGCCGTATCTTTGAACTAATTAAATTGAAAAAAATCAAGATGATGAATGTGGAAACCATCATCCTAGATGAATTTGACCAATTGCTCGATGATTCTCAGATACACTTTGTTGAGAAAATCACTCACTACGCACCTCGTGACCACCAACTGGTCTACATGAGTGCGACGACCAAGTTTGACCAAGAAAAGATTGCGCCTAACACACGTACCATTGATCTTTCTGACCAAAAATTGGATAACATCCAACATTTCTATATGCAGGTAGACCAACGTCACCGAGTGGATATGCTACGAAAACTAGCTCATGTAGAAGATTTCCGTGGTCTGGTCTTCTTTAACAGCTTGTCAGATCTTGGAAGTGCAGAAGAAAAATTACAGTATCGTGATATCTTAGCTGTATCTCTAGCTAGTGATGTCAATGTTAAATTTAGAAAAGTTATCTTAGAAAAGTTTAAAGATAACCAACTGACCCTTCTTCTTGCAACAGACCTTTTGGCTCGTGGGATTGATATCGATAGCCTCGAATGTGTTGTAAACTTTGATGTCCCTAGAGATATCGAAATTTACACTCACCGTGCTGGCCGTACTGGCCGTATGGGCAAGGAAGGTTATGTTATCACTCTCGTCACCCATCCTGAAGAACTCAAAAAACTTAAGAAGTTTGCAGGTGTCCGTGAAATTGTCCTAAAAAATCAAGAACTCTACATCAAATAACCCCCCCTTTGCTCTATGCCCATCAAGTGTATAGAGCTTTTTTATGTAAACAATTCTTCAATTTTATACTCAATGAAAATCAAAGAGCAAACTAGGAAGCTAGCCCAGACTGTACTTGAGTACGGCAAGGTGACGCCGACGTGGGTTGAATTTGATTTTCATTGAGTATTAGTTCAATATTCGAAAAAAAGAACCTTGCAAAGCAAGATTCTTTTAGTGTCTGACTTAAATAATTGTTCTTCTGGGAACTAAATCGAATTAAGCTTCGATTTCTGTAACCATACCTGAACCAACAGTACGTCCACCCTCACGGATAGAGAATGTAGTACCTTGTTCTACGGCGATTGGGTGGATCAACTCAACGTCGATTGTCACGTTATCACCAGGCATTACCATTTCAGTACCTGCTGGAAGTTCGATTGAACCTGTAACGTCAGTAGTACGGAAGTAGAATTGTGGACGGTAGTTGTTGAAGAATGGAGTGTGACGTCCACCTTCTTCTTTAGTAAGGATGTAGACTTCACCTTTGAATTTAGTGTGTGGGTTGATTGAACCTGGTTTAGCGATAACTTGTCCACGTTCGATTTCATCACGTTGAACACCACGAAGAAGGACACCTACGTTATCTCCGGCAAGACCTTCGTCAAGTTGTTTACGGAACATTTCAACACCAGTAACGACTGCTTTTTGAGTTTCTTCTTTGATACCAACGATTTCGATTTCGTCGTTGACTTTAACGATACCACGGTCGATACGTCCTGAAGCAACTGTACCACGACCAGTGATTGAGAATACGTCTTCGACTGGAAGAAGCAATGGTTTGTCAGTGTCACGTTCTGGTTCTGGGATGTACTCATCAACTGTGTTCATCAATTCCATAACGATGTCTTCGTATTTAGTGTCACCTTCAAGGGCTTTAAGAGCTGAACCTTGGATAACTGGAAGATCGTCACCTGGGAAGTCGTATTCTGACAATAGGTCACGGATTTCCATTTCAACCAATTCAAGCAATTCTTCGTCGTCAACCAAGTCAACTTTGTTCATGAAGACGATAAGGTGTTTAACACCAACCTGACGTGAAAGAAGGATGTGCTCACGAGTTTGTGGCATTGGTCCGTCAGTTGAAGCTACTACAAGGATAGCTCCGTCCATTTGAGCGGCACCAGTGATCATGTTTTTAACATAGTCCGCGTGTCCTGGAGCGTCGATGTGAGCGTAGTGACGTTTTTCAGTTTCGTACTCAACGTGCGCAGTGTTGATTGTGATACCACGTTCGCGTTCTTCTGGAGCAGCATCGATAGACGCATAGTCTTTAGGTTGGTTAACAGCTGAAGGCAAGCGACGTGCCAAAACAGTTGTGATAGCTGCTGTCAAAGTAGTTTTACCGTGGTCAACGTGTCCGATAGTACCAATGTTAACGTGTGGTTTACTACGATCGTATTTTTCTTTTGCCATTTGAGTAAAAGCCTCCAATAAAATATATTTTATAGATAGACAGTAGGCAATACAGTCTAACTTTCCTTACTATTTTATCAAATTTCAGCTAAATTGCAAGTGTTTTACAAAGTTTTTGTGAATTATTCTTAATCTACTAATCTAAACGGTATTTCTACTCCCATCACTTCTTTAATGAAAAAGAAAAATCAGGAATTTCCTGATTTTTACTTAGCTAATTCTCTTTCTCGTTCTTTCATTATTTTATGATTTTCATACAAACGTGATAAAAACTTAGAAATTTCTTTTAAGATAGAATAGGTTGGTACTGCGACAATCATGCCAATGACACCATAGATATTACTTGATAACAAAAGTAATACTAAAATCGTAATTGGATGAACCTTCATCACTCCACCAACGATTCGAGGGTAAAGGATGTTCCCATCTACTTGTTGAATAATCAACATATAAACAACTGCAATCAGCATTCTATGAGGATCAGTAAAGACATTGGCGATAATCATCGGAATCAAACCAATACTTGGTCCAACATAAGGAATGAGATTGGCCAATCCTGAAAAGATGGCAAAGACCAAAGCGTATTTCAAACCAATCACGCTATATCCGATAAAGGCCAAACAACCAATAATAATCGCATCAATAGCAACTCCACTAATATATCGAGCAATTGTAGTATTCAAATTTTTTAAAAGACCTGTAATATGCAACTTATCTCGCTTTAAAACAGTACGCTCAAGCATCGGCAAGAATTTGTGGCCATCTAATAAAAAATAAATTAAAAATACAGGTGTCATGATAATAATCAAAACAGTACTAAAGAGCGCAGATAAGACACTTCCAACACTATTCGTTACACTATTTAGGATATTCTGTAGAATATCTACATAAGAGAGATTTAACTGTTGAATAGTCGCTTGAATATCTAAATTTTGAAAGGCTGGATAAGTGGATAAATCGATAATCAAATCTTGCAGACGACTGTAGATTGTCTGACTTGTAGCAATCAAACTTGTCAGCTGATTAATCAAAATCGGTAAGAGATAGACGACCCCAATAACTAGCCCACAAACCAAGGCGCACAAGGTTAGTAGAATACCAATGATACGGTTAATTTTGAAATACTTTTGTAAAAAATTTACAATAGGATTGGTCAAATAATATAAAAAACCACCTAAAAGAAAGGGAATCATTATAGTGTTTGCGACACTTACAAAAGGCGTTATAATCCCACCCATCTGTCTCCATAAATAAAAGATGATGGTTAATAGTAAAATCTCACTGGTCCAAAAAAATAATTTATTCTTACGAAACATGAAGTACCTCCATTCATCTATTTTACCACACTTTCAAAAAAGCTTCTTTCTTATATCATGAAACTGGGAATATTTTTTTCTTTATGATAGAATAAACTTACTATGAAAAAAATAATTTTAACTCTCCTAAGCCTTTCCGTTATTGGGGCAGCATCTACTGTTGATGCTCAAGATTTTAATATTGCTGCTAAACATGCAATTGCTGTTGAGGCAAATACCGGTAAAATTCTCTATGAGAAAGATGCAACCCAGCCAGTTGAAATTGCTTCGATCACAAAATTGATTACTGTTTATCTTGTCTATGAAGCCTTGGAAAACGGTAGTATTACACTATCAACTCCGGTAGATATCTCTGATTATCCATACAAATTAACGACAAATTCTGAAGCGAGTAACGTTCCTATGGAGGCTCGTAATTATACCGTCGAACAACTACTGGAAGCAACCCTAGTATCCAGTGCTAACAGTGCAGCTATTGCGTTAGCTGAAAAAATTGCTGGCTCAGAAAAAGATTTCGTCGATATGATGAGGGCAAAGCTCTTGGAATGGGGCATTCAGGATGCCACTGTTGTCAATACGACGGGTCTGAACAATGAGACTCTAGGGGATAACATTTACCCGGGCTCTAAAAAAGATGATGAAAATAAACTCAGTGCATATGATGTCGCTATCGTTGCTCGCAACCTCATCAAAAAATACCCACAAGTCTTGGAAATCACTAAAAAACCTTCATCTACTTTTGCTGGGATGACAATCACTTCTACCAACTACATGTTAGAGGGTATGCCTGCTTATCGCGGTGGTTTTGATGGCCTTAAGACAGGAACAACAGACAAGGCTGGAGAATCTTTTGTTGGTACTACTGTTGAAAAAGGGATGAGGGTTATCACAGTTGTTTTGAATGCAGATCATCAAGACAATAATCCTTACGCTCGCTTCACAGCTACATCTTCACTAATGGATTATATCTCTTCTACATTCACACTTCGTAAAATCGTTCAAAAAGGCGATGCCTACCAAGATAGTAAAGCCCCTGTACAAGATGGAAAAGAAGATACCGTCACTGCCGTTGCCAAAGATGATATCTCTCTAATTGAACGTGTTGGAAGTCAATCTTCCCAATCTGTTCAATTCACTCCTGATTCTAAAGCAATCCCAGCACCACTTGAAGCCGGAACAGTGGTTGGACATTTGACTTATGAAGACAAGGACTTGATTGGTCAAGGTTACATTACCACAGAACGCCCTAGTTTCGAAATGGTAGCAGAAAAGAAAGTTGAAAAAGCTTTCTTCTTAAAAGTTTGGTGGAATCAGTTTATCCGATTTATCAACGAAAAATTATAAAAAAAAATCGCGATTTAAACCGCGATTTTTTATTTTATAGTGAAATGAAATAAAAACTGAACAAATTTATTGGGACAGAAAACTAATTTCTAAAAATGTTTTAGAAATCACAGTGTACTATTCCAGTTTCAATTCATTATATTTGTTTTTTAAACTTCATAATAGGGAAACGGACGGTCACTATCCAATGGACGATTTAGTACTTCTTTTTCCAAAATAGCGCGCCAACCAGATACCAATTCTTCAAAAATCAATTTGGCTTCAGGAGAAGCTGTTGTAAGCTTCCGTCCAAACCAAGCCATGGTTGCAGTTTCAAACTGAAGCATAGCGTAGTCGATTACCGGTACATTTGCCTCTTCATAATTCTCATTTACTGCTTGTGCAACTTCTGATGCTTGTGGAAGAAGTTGATTGCTGATTTTATCTACAACACTTGCGTCCATCTCTCGCCAAGAAAGTAATTGACCATCCACCTGATAAAAGAGCTCAAAGGTTTCTTGATTTTTCTTAAAATTGGTAAGAACAAAAGCACGTTCCACTGCCTCTGGACCACCAACAGCCTTTACAGCGTTTATAAGGAGATTTTCTTCCATTTGTCTCCAATAATCATCAGCTTCTTCTACCAAATCAATTGTGAAAGGTGGAACAATTTCCTCGGCAGAAATTTCGCCTTTATTCGCTTTCTCGATATTACCAAATAATTTTTTTAAGAATCCCATTTGCTTCTCCTAGTTCCTATTACCCAACTGAACCTTCCATCTCGTAGCTAATCAAGCGGTTCAGCTCAACAGCATATTCCATTGGAAGCTCTTTTGTAAATGGTTCTACAAATCCCATAACAATCATCTCAGTTGCTTCAGATTCTGACAATCCACGACTCATGAGGTAATAGAGTTGCTCTTCTGAAATCTTAGATACCTTAGCTTCGTGTTCCAAAGCGACTTGTGAGTTGTGAATTTCATTAAATGGAATAGTATCTGACGCTGATAAGTCATCCATGATAATGGTATCACACTCGATGTGAGAAACAGATTTCTTAGAGTTCTTGTTAAAGGTTACTTGTCCACGGTAGTCAACCTTCCCTCCGCCTTTAGCAATGGATTTAGACACGATAGACGAGCTTGTATGTGGAGCATTGTGGATCATCTTAGCTCCAGTATCCTGGTGTTGCCCTGCATTGGCAAAGGCAATCGAAAGCATGGTTCCACGCGCCCCTTCTCCATCTAGGTAAACAGATGGGTATTTCATAGTTGTTTTGGCACCCAAGTTTCCATCAATCCACTCAACAGTCGCATCTTTCAAGGCTTTAGCACGTTTTGTTACCAAGTTATAGACGTTATCAGACCAGTTTTGAATGGTTGTATAACGCATATAAGCTCCATCCAAGGCAAAGATTTCTACGATGGCAGCATGCAAGCTGTTACTTGAATATGTTGGCGCTGTACATCCTTCTACGTAGTGGACGCTTGCTCCCTCATCAACGATAATCAAGGTACGTTCAAACTGTCCAGTATTTTCGTTATTGATACGGAAATAGGTTTGAAGCGGAATATCTACCTTGACACCTTTTGGTACATAGATAAAGGTTCCACCAGACCATACTGCTGAGTTGAGGGCAGCCAACTTGTTATCTGTCGGCGGTACTAACTTCGCAAAATATTGCTTAAACAAGTCTGGGTATTCCTTAAGGGCAGAATCTGTATCTGTAAAGATAATTCCTAACTTCTCAAATTCTTCCTTCATGTTATGGTAAACCACTTCTGACTCATACTGGGCAGAAGCTCCAGCTAGATAGGCACGCTCAGCTTCAGGAATCCCGATCCGTTCAAAGGTTTCTTTGATTTTTTCAGGAACGTCATCCCAAGAACGGGCTGGTTTATCAGATGGTTTTTGGTAGTAGATCAAGTCATCAAAGTCAATCTCTGACAAGTCTGCTCCCCAAGTTTGCATGGGCATTTTTTTGAAGGTTTCATAAGATTTCAAACGGAATTCCAACATCCACTCAGGTTCTCCCTTAGCTGCTGATAGTTCACGAATGACATCTTCATTCAATCCTTTTCCTGTCGATAGGACAGGCTCTACATCGTCATGGAAACCAAATTTATATTCACCAAGGTCAATTGGTTTTGGTTCTACTCTTTCTTCAGCCATAATATCCTTTCTTTCATTCTTCATTTCTACTGATTCATAAGACAAAAGAAACTTGCCTTACTTGTTTTCTTGATTTTCAATTGTTTTCTTGAGGGCGTTCCAAGCTAGGGTTGCACACTTGATACGTTGAGGAAATTTGGCAACACCTGATAAGAAGGCTGCGTCTCCAAGACTATCTTGTCTGTCATCTTTTTTGCCTTGAACCATTTCAGAAAAAATAGTAGCAAGCTCTAAAATTTCTTGTTTGGTTTTTCCTAAAACTGCATCTGTCATCATGCTAGCAGAGGCAGTTGAGATGGTACAACCTGAGTTTAGAAAAGCGATATCTTCTAATCGATTCTCTGCATCAAACTTGACAGAGAGATTGATAACATCTCCACAGGTCGGATTGTTGAGACTGATTTGTTCAGCGTCTTCTAACTTCCCTTGGTGATGTGGATTTTTCGAATGGTCCGCTACCACTGCCATATAAAGGCTATCTAGTTTAGAAAGTGCCATTGAAAAACTCCTTTGTCTTTTGTAAGGCATCGACTAGCTTGTCACAATCTGCCTTGGTATTATAGATATAAAAACTTGCACGAGCTGTTGCTGGGACATCCAAATACTGGAGCAAGGGTTGAGCGCAATGGTGACCTGCGCGAACAGCAACTCCTTCATAATCCAAAGCAGTCGCAAGGTCGTGCGGATGAAGGTCGCCTAGGTTAAAGGCAATCACACCTGAACGTTGAGCCAAGTCCTGAGAACCGTAAATAGTCAATCCTTCAATCGCCTGCAGTTTTGGATAGACGTATGCGATCAATTCTTGTTCATGGGCTTCAATCGCATCCATACCAATCTTTTCAAGATAATCTACTGCCGCAGCAAGTCCGATTGCACCTGCCATATTGGGAGTTCCTGCCTCGAATTTCCAAGGTAATTCCTTCCAACTAGCAGATTGTTCATAAACGAAATCTATCATTTCGCCGCCAAATTCTACTGGTGACATTTGTTCCAGATACTTTTCTTTACCATAAAGAACACCGATACCAGTTGGACCCGCCATCTTGTGACCTGAAAAGGCAAAGAAGTCAACATCCAAGTCCTGAACATCGATCTTCATATGAGGCGTAGATTGAGCACCATCCACCACCATGATAGCTCCAACTTGGTGGGCCAATTGAGTGATTTCTTTTATTGGATTGACCACACCAAGGACATTTGAGGCGTGAGCAAGGGAGACAAACTTAACTTTATCAGTCAATTTAATTCGCAAATCATCCATATCCAGAGCTCCATTCTTGAGATAGACATAGACAAGCTCTGCCCCAGTCTTGCGGCAGGCTTCCTGCCATGGAATGATATTGGAATGGTGTTCCATGACGGAAATCAAGACCTGGTCTCCCTCAGTCAAGACTTCCTCAGCATAACGCGCTACCCAATTAAGACTGGTTGTCGTTCCTCTAGTAAAGAGAACTTCCTTTGTTGAGCCTGCATTGATAAACTTACCAATGGTTTCACGAGCCGCCTCATAGGAAGCTGTCGCCCTTTCTGCCAAGGTATGAACGCCACGATGAACATTGGCATTGTCGTTCTCATAGTAGCGGTTAATCGTCTCCAGAACTGCTAGTGGTTTTTGTGTCGTCGCAGCATTGTCCAAATAAACCAATGGTTCATCATTAACAATCTGGTCTAAAATTGGAAAATCCTTGCGAATCGCTTCTACATCTAACATAGGCTTCCCCTTAGCGTTTTGACAATTTTTCTTCGATAGTTGCAATCATTTCATCACGAACTTCCTTAACTGGAATCTCAACGATAACTGAGCCAAGGAAACCACGGACAACCAAACGTTCTGCAGTTGCCTTATCTAAACCACGGCTCATGAGGTAGTACATGTCTTCTGGATCCACCTGACCGATAGAAGCTGCGTGACCTGCAGTAACATCATTTTCGTCAATCAAAAGAATTGGATTGGCATCTGAACGCGCTTGGTCTGAAAGCATAAGAACACGGCTCTCTTGTTGCGCATCTGCTCCCTTAGCACCCTTGATAATGTGGCCAATACCATTGAAGGTCAAAGTTGCTTTTTCAAGGATAACCCCATGTTGGAGGATATTTCCGATAGAGTTGCAGCCGTAGTTAGTCACTCGAGTATCAATCCCTTGTACCTGACGACCACTTGAAAGAGCTACGACTTTAAGGTCAGCATGGCTACCATTTCCAATCAAGTCGCTATCAAAGTCTGCAACGACGTTCCCTTCGTTCATGACACCGATTGCCCAGTCAATGCTTGCATCGTTGCCTAATTTACCACGACGGCTAATGTAGGCTGTGACGTTTTCACCTAGACGGTCGATTGCAGCAAACTTCACTTGCGCACCAGAACGAGCAATAACTTCTACTGTGATATTGGCAGTTGCTTTGGCACTTCCTTCACCGCGTGACTCTAAACGTTCCAGATAACTAATCTTAGAATTTTTACCAGCGATAATCATAATATGCTTGTTAAACGCCACATCGCTATCGCTGTCTTGATAGAAAATTCCTTCGATTGGTTCAGCAATTTCCACGTTATCAGGAATATAGAGAACAGCACCACTATTGAAATAAGCTGTATGGTAGGCTGCCAACTTGTCATCGTCATACTTAACAGATGACATGAAGAATTCTTCGATCAGCTCTGGAATTTCTTCTAAAGCTGAGTGAAAGTCTGTAAAGACGACACCCTGTTCAGCTAACTCAACTGGAGTTTGCTCAAAAACAGTCTGAGTTCCTACTTGCACCAACTTCAAGTGATTATCTAGTGCAGTGAAATCTGGAACATTTGCTGATGGCTCACTTTCTGTAATCGTTCCATCACCCAGATTCCAACGGTGAAATTTGACACGCTCAATAACTGGTAATTCCAAAGTCTCAATCTTGTCAAAAGCTTTTTGACGGAGGTCAGCCAACCAGCTTGGTTCAGCGTGCATTTCTGAAAAAAGTTTAATATTTTCTTTAGTCATTTACTTCTCCTAAAAGATACGAGGGAATTACAATTCTTCCTTGTAGTCATAGCCAAGTTCTTCAGCTAGTTTTGCGTATCCTTCACGTTCCAAACGCGCAGCCAATTCTGGACCACCAGAAAGGACAACACGACCTTCCATCATGACGTGTACCACATCAGGTGTGATGTAGTTCAAAAGACGTTGGTAGTGAGTGATAATCATAGCACCAAAGCCTTCACCACGCATAGCATTCACACCTTTAGAAACAACTTTAAGGGCATCAATATCAAGACCAGAGTCAATCTCATCCAAAAGGGCAAAAGTTGGTTCCAACATCAAAAGTTGAAGAATCTCATTACGTTTTTTCTCACCACCAGAGAAACCTTCGTTAAGGTAACGCTCAGCCATTTCTTCTTTCATGTTGAGCAATTCCATCTTCTCATCCAATTTAGTGATAAACTCACGAACTGAAATCTTCTCATCGTCTTCTTTACCAGCATTCATGGCTGCACGAAGAAACTCAGCGTTAGTAATCCCAGGAATTTCTGATGGGTATTGCATAGCAAGGAAAAGTCCCATACGCGCACGCTCGTCCACTTCCAACTCAAGGATGTTGACGCCATCAAACAAGACTTCGCCTTTGGTCACTTCATAGTTTGGATTTCCCATGATAGCGGCAGAAAGAGTCGATTTACCAGTACCATTTGGTCCCATGATAGCGGCGATTTCTCCTGTTTTCAGGGTCAGGTTAACCCCTTTTAAAATTTCTTTTCCTTCAATCTCAACGTGAAGATCTTTAATCTCTAATACTGACATGATAGTTCCTTTCTTTTTCAAGGCCTTTACCGGTGCTCACTAGAAACATACTTGATTTCCCTAGAAAATACGGTAAAAGGTCAATAAATATACTTTTATAGTATAACAAAAAAAAGCCTAAAAGGCTTTGATTTTGTCTAGAAGCTGAGGACTAGTCTTTTCCTTTTAAATGCTGGTCAATGACATCCACTATTTTGCCCATCAAGTAACTTACTCGAAAATTTCTAAAGAGCAAAATGGCCCAAAAGGCTGCCATAATATAGCGACCAGTCATCCAGGCTTCATTGAAAAAATAGGTCTCAGCAGCTGTAAACAGCGCGATGATAATAAATTGTTGTCTATTCATAAACTTATTGTATCATGAAATCTTTCTTTAGTCTTCCTCTACCTTCACTTTATCAGCCAAAAATTCAAATCCTTCTGGAATCAGGCTTTCTTCTGCTTCTTTTTCAGTTTGAGAAGATTTGGCTTTGGCTGAAAAGGCTGCGCGAACTTCTTTCCATTCCTCCATGGAAATGGCTAAAATCTCAGGTGAAAAACCTGCTGCCTGACTGAGGATGTTACCAAACATAGTGTTGAGATTGTCCCGTTTCATGGTTTGACCAGCATTGAAGTTAGATTCAAAAGCAAGAATAGCATGGTGTTCATTGGCTGCAACCGGTTGAGAACCAGCTAGCAGAGCCTTATCAGGACCTCCAAGACTTTCAATCACCTCTCCCCAGGAATTCTGCAAGCGAATCAGATTTTGACGTGCTAAATCAGGATTTTCGACAGCCTCTTGTAAGATAGATTGAACCTTATTGCGATCCACACGATAGATTGTCTTTCCTGCTGTTGGACGACTAGGAGCTGGATTTGTTGGCTTAGATACGGTTCCCACATTGGCAAGTTCTTGTTTGAGACGGGCAATTTCCTGTCTCAGTGCAGAAATTTCACTTTCAACTGTCCCAGAAAGAGCTGGTTCAGGCTTAATCTCTGCCAAACGGATAGTCATCATCTCAGCATAAATTTTGGGCTGCAAACTAGACTTAATATCTGCTAAACTGACTGTCGCCAAGCGAATCATTTCAAACAGATTTTCCTGAGGGAGTGCCAAATTTTCTACAAAGACTGGACTATGATGAGTGTTTTCTCCCCCTGTTTGAACAATTAACAAATCTCTTAAATAGTGTAAAAGGTCGGTCACAAAACGAGTCATGCTCTTACCATTGTCAAAGAGAAGATTTAAGCATGCTAGGGCCTTGGGAACATCCTGTTGAGACAAGGCGGCCACATAATCATCCAAGGCTGATAGACTAATAGTACCAGTAATTTCTTCAGAGATGGCAGTCGTCAGTTCGTTTCCCTGTGTCAAACTCAGGGCTTGATCCAAAATAGACAAGGCATCTCGCATTCCACCTTCAGCCCGTCTGGCAATGATTTCCACAGCCTCTGGTTCAGAACTGATATTTTCTTTTTCTAAAATATAGTGGATATGTTCCTTAATATCCTGTGTCTTAATCGATTTAAACTCAAAACGTTGCACACGAGATAGAATCGTAGCAGGAATCTTGTGCAATTCAGTAGTAGCCAAAATAAAGACCACATTCTGTGTTGGCTCTTCCAACGTCTTTAGGAGGGCATTAAAAGCCCCTGTAGACAGCATGTGAACCTCATCTATGATATAAACCTTATAACGAGCAAGGCTAGGCGCATAGGTAGATTTATCACGAATTTCACGAATTTCATCAACCCCATTATTAGAGGCTGCATCCATTTCGATGACATCTTCTAAACTACCATCCGTCACCGCTTGGCAAATATAGCAGTTATTACAAGGTTCACCACCCACTTGATTGGGACAGTTCATAGCTTTGGCAAAGATCTTAGCCACACTAGTTTTTCCCGTTCCACGTGGACCAGAGAAAAGATAGGCATGACTTATTTTCTCTTGCTCTACTGCTTGTTTAAGAGTCTTAGCCACAACTTCTTGACCAACCAACTGGGAGAAGTTTTGACTTCTATATTTTCGATAAAGTGCTTGATACATTAGGCTTTCTCCCCAAACATTGTAAAGTCCCATTCTGTCTTTTCAAGCAAAATAGCGACAAATTGTTCCAAATAATCTCGATCCATAGCATCATAATCATCAAGCTCTGAAGAATCCAGATCCAGAACTCCAAGTAATTGACCATTCTTTATCATCGGCACAACAATTTCACTTTTAGCTCGACTATCACAAGAAATATAGTTGGGATAAATTGTTACATCACCAACCAGAACCGTTTCCTGAAAATGAGCTGCCTCCCCACAAACACCTTTTCCCAGTGCAATACGGATGCAGGAAACACCTCCTTGGAAAGGACCTAGAACCAATTCCTTTCCATCGAACAGATAAAAGCCTGCAAATACGGTATTACGTAAGCGTGATTTTAGAAGAGCACTGGCGTTGGAAAGATTAGCCAAAACATTGGTTTCACTATCCAATAAAAAAGAGAGCTCTTCATTTAACATTTGATAACGTGATTGTTTTTCTGATTCTAACATAGGACTATTATATCAAAAAAGGCTTACAGACAAAAGAAAAATCCCTTGTTTAGTAAACAAAGGATTTTGTGAATTTTCAATTTGATTAAAGTTCGATATCACCGAACAAGTCAGCCATTGAGAATCCTGTTTGTGTTTCTGGAAGTTCGAAATCACGTTTTTCTTGACGTTTTGGACGACGTGGACGAGCAGCACGTTTTTCTTCTTTTTGTCCTTCTTCTTGAGCTGGACGCTCTTCAAGAGCTTTGATAGAAAGTGATACGCGCTCTGCATCTGCGTTAACTTCAAGAACTTTAACTTTAACTTCTTGACCAACTTTAAGAGCTTCTTTTGGATTTTCAATACGTTTGTGTGAAATTTGTGATACGTGAACAAGTCCATCGATACCTGGCAATACTTCAACAAATGCACCGAAGTCAGTCAAACGTTTAACTGTTCCTTCTACTACATCACCTTTAGCCAATTTTTGCTCAACGCCATCCCATGGTCCAGGTGTTGTTGCTTTAAGTGAAAGTGATACGCGTCCTTCTTCTTCGTTAAGATCAAGGATTTTCACTTCAATTTCTTCACCAACAGTTACAACTGATTTTGGTGATACGTTACGTTCATGTGACAATTCAGTCAAGTGAACCAATCCGTCAACACCACCAAGGTCGATGAAAGCACCGAAACTTGTGATACGTGCAACTTTACCAGTTACTACATCACCAACAGCCAATTTACCGAATACTTCAGCGCGAGCTGCTGCTGTAGCTGCTTCAACAACTTCACGACGTGAAAGGATGAAGCGGTTTTCTTTAGCGTCAACTTCTTTGATTTTAGCATCAAATTCTTGACCTACAAAACGCTCAGTGTTACGTACGAAACGAGTATCCAACATTGAAGCTGGGATAAATCCACGAACACCTTCAAATTCTACTGAAAGTCCACCTTTAACGGCACGAGTTCCTTTAACAGTAACAACTTCTTCTTCGCGACCAACAAGTTTGTCCCATGCTTTGCGAGCTTCAAGGCGTTTTTTAGATACAAGGTATGTAACTGTATCAGTATCTTTACCAACTACTTGACGAAGTACAAGAACATCCAATACTTCTCCTACTTTAACAAAGTCATTGATATCTGCATCGCGATCGTTTGTCAATTCGCGAAGAGTCAAGACACCTTCAACACCAGTTCCAGAGATTGCAACGTTAGCTTGAGTCGCATCAACTGTCAATACTTCAGCACTAACAACATCACCAGTCTCAACTTGGCTAACGCTATTTAGCAAATCTTCAAATTCGTTCATCTAAAAAATCCTCCAACAATCAAGTTTTTCTTAAACTTGACATACTTATAATTTTTTTCCTAAGCACCCGCAAGGACATGTTCATATCGTTCACGTCTTTCAATTATAAAAATAAAATACCCTAAGATATTTTGCTTTTTATCTTGATCATTACCTAAGAACTGGGGTAGCTGGATTCGAACCAACGCATGAGGGAGTCAAAGTCCCTTGCCTTACCGCTTGGCTATACCCCATTGATGAAATGGAGAGAGAGGGATTCGAACCCCCGAACCCGAAGGAGCGGATTTACAGTCCGCCGCGTTTAGCCTCTTCGCTATCTCTCCTACAATCAACATGGACTATTATATCATGAAAATTTCAAAAAAACAAGACTTATTTTGCTAAATTATAATTTTCAATCAAAATTTCCACAGCTTTTTCCAATTTTTTATAAAAACTATCGACGTTTCCATTCTTTATGATGGCAAATTGTCCGTCTAATTCGGCAATTTCTCCGATAACTTTTTTACCAATTGTCAATGTATAGCCTTCAAAACTGTCTTTTCCTACATTAACCTTGGCATCTGCTACTTGAATTTCAATTTTTTTATCTTTCTTACTCATTTCATACCTCTCTTCACTTTTTCTATTTTACAAGAAAATCCCAAAACTAGCAAGAAAAAACTCTATATCGGGCTTGTCCGATATAGAGTTTTCCGCATTATTTAATGTGTTTTTCTAGTTCTTTTTGGTACTTACCATTTGATTCCAATTTTTCTTTTTGCCATTTTTTCAGTGCTTCTTCATATTCTTTTGTTGTAACAATATCTTTTTGCAATTTCATTCCTTTAAAGATATATGGGTCACCCTTAATACCAACTTGTGAGTATGGTTTTGAGAATGGCACGACATTACTTACAACTGGAGAACCACCAGATGAGGCTGTTGGCATCAATAATGAACTATCTGTCAACCAAGCTTGAGCCTTGGCATATTTTTCATAGCGTTCTTCAAGATTTGTAGTTTCTGAATCTGCATCATCCAATAATTTCTTATATTGGTCCAAACCAAGTTTAGCTACAACATCCTTATCTTTCCCTTTAGTAATACCAAGGTGTTTCATAGCAGAACCTGATTTAGGATCCATGATATTCAAGTAAGATGCTGGGTCTTGATAGCTTGGAGCCCATCCTGTACTGTTCAAATCATAATCTTTTTGAGAAGGAACACGCGCTTGAGAAGTGATTGTTTCCTTTTCATTATCTGTCATTTGAAGAACGTCGATAACAACATTTTCAGCACCAAGAGTTGATTCAATAGACTGTTTGAAAGAGTTGCTTTGTTGAACAGCGATGGTATCTGTTTGTTCAACTGGGACATCCAAGTGAATTGGGAATGTTACCCCTTTAGATTCCAAGTCTTTCTTAGCTTTTTCGAAAGCAGCTTTAGCCTTGTCAGGATTGTAGATAGAATCCTTACCGTCAACTAGCTCAACATCTTTCCATTGGTCACCATAGTTCACCAACTCTGCTTGAGCGATTTGACCAAAGTTTTTACCACCTGCTTGTACAAAGTTGTCAGGAACGAGGCTGTTACGAATAATCTTGTCCGCACCGTCTTCACCATTTAGCTGGGCAGCATAAGAATGGCGGTTGAAGGCAAAGTTGATAGCCTGACGGAAGTCCTTATTAAGCATAGCTTCTTTAGTAGAAGTCTTTTGCTCTTCACTTGTTTTCGCAGTTTTATTATATGATTGACGATTTACGTTAAAGGTGAAGTAATAACTACTTGAGTCCTGTGGGCTATAAGTGATTTTATCTCCGTATTGTTCCAAAGTTGAAGCAAAGTTTGAGCTACTTGGGAAGAGACGGGCTGTCGTATAGGCACCTGAAGAGAAGCTACGAATCAACGATTCCTGATCAGAACCATCGTAGTAAGTCAATTTGACCTTTTCAATTTTTACCTTTTCTTTATCCCAGTAATTTGGGTTTTTCTCGTATTCGATCAACGATTTAGAAGTCAAGGTCTTCAAGATATAAGGACCATTGTAAAGAATCCCTGCTGGAGTAACTGCTCCATAATCTTTACCTGATGCCTTCAAAAACTCTTCATTTACAGGCAACATCGTTGCTGTGGTGACTTTAGAGTTCCAGAAGCTTTCTGGTTTGTTTAGGGTATATTCGACTGTGTAATCGTCCAAAGCCTTGACACCAACTGTAGAGAAATCGTTCGTTTCACCAGTCATGTAGGCATCCAAGCCCTTGATTGAATTTTGGATGAGAGAGACGCCGTCTGACTTACCGTCAGCTACGTGTTTCAATCCTGTCACAAAGTCATGGGCTGTTACTTCTGCATATTCTTCACCTTCAGAAGTGTACCATTTAACTCCTTTACGAAGTTTGTAGGTATAAGTCAAACCATCTTTTGACACAGACCAATCTTCAGCCAAGGAAGGAATAACATTTCCGTATTGGTCATTTTCCATCAAACCATCAACCACGTTCCCGATGACATCTGTTGTAGATGTACGAGTCGCTATACTATAGTCCAAAGATGCTGGATCTACTGCATAGACATATGAAAATGTTGTCGGTGCATCTGCTTCTTTATCAGCTTTTCCACAAGCTACTAAAAGAGCTGTTGTGCTCAGGACCACTCCTGCTGTTAAGAGCCACTTTTTCGATTTCATAAAAAATCTCCTTTAGTTTATTTTAATCTACTTTTACAATCCAACCTTCTGGCGCTTCAATATCGCCAAACTGAATTCCTGTCAATTCATCATATAATTTACGAGTCACAGGACCTACTTCTGTTTCGCTATAGAACACATGGAAATCATCACCGTGCTGAATTCCACCAATTGGAGAAATAACCGCTGCTGTACCACAGGCACCTGCCTCTACAAAACGGTCAAGGTTATCAATTGGGACATCCCCCTCAATAGGAGTTAAGCCCAAACGATGTTCTGCCAAATAAAGCAAAGAATACTTGGTAATAGATGGCAAGATAGATGGACTCAATGGTGTTACAAATTCATTATCAGCTGTAATTCCAAAGAAGTTAGCTGATCCGACTTCTTCAATCTTTGTATGAGTTGAAGGGTCTAGATAGATAACATCTGAGAAATGACGTGACTTGGCCAATTTCCCTGGTAAGAGACTGGCAGCATAGTTCCCACCAACCTTAGCCGCACCTGTACCATTTGGAGCGGCACGGTCGTATTCATCCTGAATCAAGAAGTTGGTTGGAACCAAACCACCTTTAAAGTAATTTCCAACTGGCATAGCAAAGATGGTGAAAATGTACTCTTCTGCCGGTTTTACTCCGATAATATCTCCTACTCCAATCAAAAGAGGACGAAGATATAAAGTTCCACCTGTTCCATATGGTGGTACATATTCTTCATTCGCACGGACAACTGCCTTACAAGCTTCTACAAACATTTCTGTCGGAACTTGTGGCATCAAGAGACGGTCACATGTCCGTTGCAGGCGTTTGGCATTTTCATCAGGACGGAAAAGTTGAATACTGCCATCCTTAGTACGATAAGCTTTCAAACCTTCAAATGCTTGTTGACCATAGTGAAGACTTGGAGAAGACTCTGAAATATGCAAGGTTGCATCTTCTGTAAGTTCTCCTTGATTCCATTGTCCATTTTTAAAATGAGCAATATAGCGATAAGGTAATTTCATATAGGAAAAACCGAGATTTTCCCAATCAATCGTTACTGTCATATTCCACTCCTTATTCTAAAAACCTATTTCTTTTATTCTACACTATTTTTCTAAAATAGCAAGTATATTTTGTAATTTTCAGAAAATTTCTTCAATAAAAAGAACCAGCTCTTAGAACTGATTCTTCATTTCACTTATTTAGCTTCAGTAAATATTTCTTTAAGATAAGCGTCAAAAACTTCTTCATCAGAAATAGTATCAGAAATGAAGCTTCCGTTGCTGGTTCGTTCTGACAGGTTCAAGTCTTGCAATCGGCTTTCATAGATTGTACCTTTGTTGGATTGAACAAGCAGAGTTTGGTCGTTCTCTTCCACTTCTGTACTAAAGAGGTCACCAACGAAGCCTTGTTCTGCAACTGCTCCTGCCAAGAAGACACGATGCGGTTTATTTTTTAGCTCACGCAAGACTTGTAACCCACGTTTGGCACGGCTGGTTGCCGGAATTTCGTCAATAGAAACACGTTTCAAACTTCCACGTTGGGTCAAAAGGTAGAAGGATGAGGTGTTACAGATAAAGGCGGATTGGAGGACATCATCTGCTTTCAGGTTCATAGCTTTGACACCTGCAGCCTTAGCACCGACAACTGGAACCTCTTCGATATTGAAACGAAGGGCATAACCATTTTGGCTAATCAAAAGAACATCATCTAGTTTAATCGGAGCCACTGCTACAATCTGGTCTGTCTCGTCTTTGAGCTTAGCATACTTGACAGACTTAGACTTGTAGGTTCGCCATGGAGAGAATTCTTTGCGTTCTACCCGTTTAATTTGACCGAGACGAGTTGCAGTAAAGTAGGTTGTCGCATCATCAAACTGATCCACGACTTCCACATAAAGGATTTCTTCGTTAGTTTCAAAGTTTGTAATGGTTTGGCTCAGATGCTCTCCGATGTCTTTCCAGCGAATGTCTGCCAATTCATGGATTGGTCGATAAATGACATTTCCAAGAGTCGTGAACATCAAAAGATGCTGGGTTGTCTTGGCAGCTTGTACAAAAATCAAACGGTCATCATCACGTTTGCCAATTTCTTCCAGGGTTGAAGCGGCAAAGGAACGTGGGCTGGTACGCTTGATATAACCTGCCTTGGTCACGCTGACATAGGTATCTTCCTCAACGATAAGACTAGCTGTATCAATCTCGATTGCTTTCGCAGTGTCTTCTAAGCTACTCAAACGCGGAGTCGCAAACTTCTTCTTAACCTCACGAAGTTCTTTCTTCATGAGATTGTACATAGTCCGCTCATCACCGATAATAGCTGCAAGCATGGCAATCTTCTCACGAAGTTCTGCTTCTTCTTCCTGTAAGACAACCACATCGGTATTGGTCAAACGATACAGTTGCAAGGTTACGATAGCCTCAGCCTGTTCTTCCGTAAAATCATGGCTGACCTTAAGATTTTCCTTAGCGTCAGCCTTATTCTCAGAAGCACGGATAAGCGCAATGACTTCGTCCAAGATTGAAATCACACGAATCAAACCTTCGACGATATGGAGACGTTTTTCAGCCTTTTCCTTATCAAAGCGTGAACGCGCCAAAATCACTTCACGACGGTGGGCGATGTAGCTAGACAGGATTGGAACAATCCCAACCTGACGAGGCGTGAAATTGTCAATCGCCACCATATTAAAGTTGTAGTTGATTTGTAGGTCGGTGTACTTAAATAGGTAGTTGAGAACAAGCTCCGTATTCGCATCTTTCTTGAGTTCAATAGCGATACGAAGACCGTCACGGTCAGACTCATCGCGAACCTCAGCAATACCTGCCACCTTATTATTGACACGAACATCATCAATCTTCTTGACTAGATTGGCCTTGTTGATTTCATAAGGAATCTCCGTAATAACAATTTGTTCCTTACCACCTTTTAGCTTTTCAATCTCAGTCTTGGAACGAACAACCACGCGCCCTTTCCCAGTTTCATAGGCCTTCTTGATTTCATCACGACCCTGGATAATCCCTCCAGTCGGGAAGTCTGGTCCAGGCAAGAATTCCATGAGTTTATCCACCTTGGCAGTTGGATGGTCAATCATGTAAACAGCTGTATCGATGACCTCAGCTAAATTATGAGGTGGAATATCTGTCGCATATCCAGCCGAAATACCAGTCGATCCATTTACCAAGAGATTTGGAAAGGCTGCTGGCAAGACTGTCGGCTCTTTTTCGGTGTCATCAAAGTTCCAAGCAAAGGGAACTGTCTTCTTCTCGATATCCTGAAGAAGATAGCCAGCAATTTCAGACAGACGTGCCTCAGTATAACGCATAGCCGCAGGCGGATCTCCGTCCATAGAACCGTTATTACCGTGCATTTCAACCAAAATCTCACGATTTTTCCAGTCCTGTGACATACGAACCATGGCATCATAGATAGAACTGTCACCGTGTGGGTGGAAATTCCCCATGATGTTACCGACAGACTTGGCCGACTTGCGGTAACTCTTATCAAAGGTATTGCCATCCTTATTCATAGAATAAAGAATGCGACGCTGAACCGGCTTCAAGCCATCACGAATATCTGGCAAAGCCCGGTCTTGAATAATGTACTTGGAGTAGCGACCAAAGCGCTCTCCCATAATGTCCTCCAGGGACATGTTTTGAATGTTACTCATATAGGATACAGAGCCCGTAAAATACCAAGTGAAAATAGAAAATTCTTGAAGTAAGAAAGCTCACAAGAGAATTTATCTTTTTCACCTAGCATTTAGGGCGTGTTCAACTCCTTTCAAAGAATGTAGAGTAGATTTTTACAGAAAAGGTGTTCAGTTACTACAAATAACCAAACGGCCCTTTCTGTAGTTTAATCTTTTAAATTAGTCAGCAATTAAGAAGTCTCTCCTCAGCGTATTGAATCATCTTCTCAGCTACTTCTTTATCGTAGTCAAAATCCATCTTTTGAGCAAGGGACTGAGCCTCTTGGTGGAAAAGTTGCATCGTATCAAATAGAGACTGAGTGATTTTGTCTAAACTGGAAAAATCAAGAAGATTAGATAGCTCCTTCTCTTTTTCAACTGGCAAATGGTTAAAGAGATACTTGCAGTTCTTGCCGATTTCGACTCTTCCCCTAGCACTTGCTACCTGCCAAGCCAAGATTTTCAGGAGTTCTTGTTGACAAATGCCATAGAGATGATCGGTCGCGTAGATGAGCTGATTCCGACAAATCCCTTTGACAACGTAGGCCGACACGCACCAGAACTCATTGCAGGCTTTTTCAAAATCTGTCTGACTAGCTGGATTCGTCCAGTAACGCTCTATATTTGGTGAATAGGGTTCAAATAAATGCTCTGGATCTTCTAAAACAGTAAATCCGGCCTCACTATCCACCCACTCTTGAATTTGTTGTTTTGGACAGAGGGTTAGATCAATTCGATTTCCATCTTCAAAGAGCATGAGGTATAGACGACGTTGACCAAGACCAACTTCTTGCTCGATAATGCGTTTGCCAAACTGGTCCAACCAAGATAAATCTGTAATCAGCTCGTCCAGATTCTCTACAACATAGACTACGTCATAGTCTTGAAATTCATCTTTTGAGGCTTTTGTATCAGTCCGTGAACCAGACATGGCGACAGCCGTGACTTGTAAGGTTTCAGCAGTCTTTAAAACTACATCGAGCATTTCTGTTTCAGTTCTCATGTTTATACCCATTCATTAAAAACTAACTTAAAATACTGTCGCTTCTTCCAGCGTAAACTTGACATTATCTTCAATCCACTTACGTCGTGGTTCGACCTTGTCACCCATGAGGACATTGACACGGCGTTCAGCGCGTGCTAGGTCTTCGATCGTAACGCGAATGAGAGTGCGGGTTTCTGGATTCATGGTTGTTTCCCAGAGTTGGTCCGCATTCATCTCACCGAGACCTTTATAGCGTTGGAGGGTAGCGCCCTTACCGAACTGCTTGCGGAGTTCTTCTAACTCGCCATCTGTCCAAGCATAGGCCACTTCTTCTTTCTTGCCTTTACCTTTGGACATCTTGTAAAGAGGCGGAAGGGCAATATAGACATGTCCCGCCTCAACTAGCGGACGCATATAGCGGTAAAAGAAGGTTAAGAGAAGTGTTTGAATGTGGGCACCGTCGGTATCCGCATCGGTCATGATAATGATCTTGTCATAGTTGGCATCTTCAATAGAGAAGTCAGCCCCAACACCCGCACCAATAGTATAAATCATAGTGTTGATTTCTTCATTTTTGAGGATATCCGCCATCTTGGCCTTAGCTGTGTTGATAACCTTACCACGAAGTGGCAAGATAGCCTGGAACTTACGGTCACGACCTTGTTTGGCAGAACCACCGGCAGAGTCTCCCTCGACTAGATAGAGTTCATTCTTAGCAGGATTCTTAGACTGGGCTGGCGTTAATTTCCCAGACAACAAGCCCTTGTCTTTCTTGTTTTTCTTACCATTTCGGCTCTCATCACGCGCTTTGCGGGCCGCCTCACGGGCATCACGAGCCTTAATGGCTTTGCGAATAAGATTTGAAGCTAATTCACCATTTTCCATGAGGAAGAAGGTCAACCTATCAGCCACAATACCATCCACAACTGGACGAGCTAGGGGGCTACCCAATTTATCCTTAGTCTGGCCTTCAAACTGCAAATGTTCTTCAGGAACCAAGATAGAGAGAACGGCTGCTAGTCCTTCACGATAGTCTGAACCTTCAAGGTTTTTATCTTTTTCCTTGAGAAGACCTGTCTTACGGGCATAGTCGTTCATGACTTTGGTAATGGCAGACTTGAGTCCTGTTTCATGCGTTCCACCGTCCTTGGTGCGAACGTTATTAACAAAGGACAGAATGTTATCTGAAAATCCATCATTGTACTGGAGGGCGACTTCCACTTGGAAACCATTATCTTCCCCCTCAAAGTACAGAACTGGTGTTAAGGTTTCCTTGTCTTCATTAAGGTAGGAAACAAAGTCCTGCACCCCGTTTTCATAATGAAACTCAATCGCTTCATCTGTACGCTTGTCCGTCAGGGACAAGGTTACATTTTTCAAGAGAAAGGCTGATTCATTAAGGCGCTCTGAAATGATATTGTACTTGAAGTCTGTCGTAGAAAAGATGGTCGCATCCGGCATGAAAGTAACCTTGGTACCTGTTTTAGACTTGAGTGCTGTACCGATTTTCTTCAAAGTCGTGACAGGTTTTCCACCATTTTCAAAACGTTGCTTGTAGACTGCACCATCACGGGTAATTTCGACTTCCAACCAACTAGAAAGAGCGTTAACAACGGAAGAACCCACCCCGTGGAGACCACCAGATGTCTTGTAGCCACCCTGACCGAATTTTCCTCCGGCATGAAGAATGGTAAAGATTACTTCAACCGTTGGGATTCCCATAGCGTGCATTCCAGTCGGCATCCCACGACCATGGTCTTGAACCGTTAAACTCCCATCTTTATTGATTGTCACATCAATACGGTCACCAAATCCAGACAAGGCCTCATCGACAGCATTGTCGACAATTTCCCAGACGAGGTGATGGAGACCTGCCCCATCAGTCGAACCGATATACATCCCTGGACGTTTACGGACCGCATCCAACCCTTCTAGCACCTGAATGGCATCATCATTATAATTATTAATATCGATTTCCTTTTTTGACACAAGGAACCTCCTATTCGTTCATCTTTACTATTCTACAGGTTTTCCAAGGATTTTGCAAAATTTTTCTTTCTCCGGTGTGACAATTTCAGAAGAGATTCTCTGCCTTTCTTTCCCAATTCATGATATAATAGGAGTATGATTACAATAGTTTTATTAATCCTAGCCTATCTGCTGGGTTCGATTCCGTCTGGTCTCTGGATTGGACAAGTATTCTTTCAAATCAATCTGCGCGAGCATGGTTCTGGTAACACAGGGACAACCAATACCTTCCGCATCTTAGGAAAGAAAGCAGGGATGGCAACCTTTGTGATTGACTTTTTCAAAGGGACTCTAGCAACGCTACTTCCGATTATGTTTCATCTTCAAGGTGTTTCACCTCTCATCTTTGGACTTTTGGCTGTTATTGGACATACCTTTCCTATCTTTGCAGGATTTAAAGGTGGTAAGGCTGTCGCAACCAGTGCTGGAGTGATTTTCGGATTTGCGCCTATCTTCTGTCTCTACCTTGCGGTTGTTTTCTTTGGAACCCTCTATCTAGGCAGTATGATTTCACTTTCCAGTGTCACAGCATCTATCGCAGCCGTCATCGGAGTTCTACTCTTTCCACTTTTTGGTTTTATCCTGAGTAACTATGACCCTCTCTTCATCGCTATTATCCTAGCTCTTGCTAGCTTGATTATCATTCGTCATAAGGATAATATCACACGTATCCAGAATAAGACTGAAAATCTTGTTCCTTGGGGATTAAACTTAACCCATCAAAATTCTAAAAAATAAACGCCAGTTTGAACAGAACTGACGTTTTTTGTGGCTCTATAATATTTGTAGTGGGTAAATCCCCTATGGATATTATGGAGCCTATTTTGTTGTAGAAAAAAAGTCCCAT